>NZ_LZJX01000018.1:0-133819 GCF_001667595.1 Mycobacterium sp. E2989
GTACCTGCGCGAGCTCCTCGGTGAGCTCCTTCACGCGCGCCGGGCAGCGCCGCGACCTGGCGGTGGTGCCCAAGAGCACCGCCGTGGTGGTGTGGCAGCCGCGCCGAACGCGCGGCTGACCCCGCCGGTGCGGTAACTGGCGTTATTCCCTAGCAAAAACCGCCGGCGATCTGTCATCCTGCCTACATGGCGGGCGCCAACCGAAGCTCCCGATGGACCGACGCGCGGCTCGATGAGATGCGACAGCTGGGCGATCCAGTGGCCGACGAGGCCATCGAGGCCGTGTTCGGGCAGGGCGACGTCCAAGCCGTCAACACGATCATGCAGACGCTGGTGAGCAACGACCAGCCGACCCCCGAAGGTTTGCCCCCGGCCGTACGGGAGTTCCTGGCCAAGACGGCGGCGCTGCCGCCCTGGGCCGACATGGCCAAGATCAAGCGCGGCCAGCAGCTCTTCGAAACCTGGGGGTTGCAGATCGCGATCTGCCTGTTCTGCGCGTCCCTTCCGTCGGCGTACGCGGCGGCCAACGGCGTCAAGGTGCTCTATCTGACGGCCCGGCTCGACACCGACACCCGCCGCCGGGTGATGGAGACCGGCCAGTTCCTGATCAACGTGCTCTCCTCCGGCAGCTTCGGCGAACACGGCAAGGGGGTGCGCAGCATCCAGCACGTGCGGCTGATGCACGCCGCGGTTCGCAAGCTGATCGAGATCCGCAGCAAGGCCGACCCCGACGTGTGGAAGCCGCTCGATTGGGGCATCCCGATCAATCAGGAAGACCTTGCGGGCACGCTGCTTTCGTTCTCCTACGTCGTCGTCGACCCCCTGCGGCAGCTGGGCGTGCGCGTCCCGAGGAAAGACGCCGAGGCCTACCTTCACCTGTGGAACGTCATCGGGCATCTACTCGGCGTGCATCCCGACCTGTACGCGCACAACGTCCACGAGGCCACCGCGCTGGTGGCGACGATTCGGCGCAGGCAGTTCCGGCCGTCGCGCGAGGGGCGCGTCATGGCCGCGGCGCTGATGGAACTGCTCGACGAGATGACGCCCTTTCACCGGTTCGACGACACCGTCCCCCCGTTGATCCGGCACCTGGTCGGCGACGAAATCGCCGACATGCTGCTGGTGCCCGAGTCGGCGCTCACCGATGACTTCGGGCGGCTCAGCCGCGCCGGCAGTTGGTTCTTCGTGCGCGTATTCGGCCGAACCAAGCGCAATTCGCGGCGCTACCAACGGGTCTCGGAGGTGATTCGCCCCTTTGGGCACGACCTGTTGCATGGGTTGTTCCGGCTGAACCGGGGTGGGGAGCGCGCGAAGTTCGACATACCCGATCACCTTGCCCGCAGCTGGGAGCTGTCGGCACCAAAGCCCACCCGCCGCCCGGCATAGTCGACTGAAGGGAAGACCCGACATGGCTGCTCCCACGCCTCCCGCCCCCGAGTTCCGGCCGCACTGGCTCGACGAGCCAAAAACCATCGACGATGTCCTGCGCAATATCGATCGGGTAATCGACTGGGCCAAGACGGCGGAGAGCCACCTCGGGTACTTCGCCGTGCTGTACCGGCGGACCACCCTCGCAATCCGGGACGCTGTCGGCGACAACGTGTTCGAGGATGGCCCCCGGATGACCGATCTCGACATCGCCTTCGCCCGGCGTTACTTCAACGCCTTGAATGCCTACTTCTATCCGGAGCGGGGTCCCGGCCCGACGCTGCCTTGGGAGGTCGCGTTCGTGGGCGACCACGACGATCAGGCGATCATTCTTCAGCACATGATGGCCGGACTGAATGCGCACATCACGTTCGATCTGGGGCTCGCCGTCTTCGCGGTCGCCGGCGACTCGATGGACAGCCTGGCGGTCGATTACAACCGGGTCAACAAGATTCTGTGCAAGCAGCTGCCCGACGTTCTCAAGGTCATCGACACGCTTTCCCCCGAAATCCGTTGGACCCGGTGGCTGGTGCCGGGCGAGATCCGCGCGCTCGACCGGTCGCTGGTCAAACTGCGCAGGGGGGCTTGGGAATTCGCCTACTTCCTCGCGACGCACCGGTCGAAGGTCACGGAGAAGATGGTCCACCAGGAGGCCTGGGCGGCGGCGTTGGGCTCGTTCTATCTGCAGCCACCCGGGCGGGTGACCCCCTTCCCGGCGCTCGTCCGCCTCGTCGGCAAGCACGAAATTCGCGACGTGGCCGCCAACCTTCAAGCGCTCGAAGAGGTATCGAACTCCCCGCACAGGCCGCGCAAGGGTTATCGCTGATCCGGCCGCGCGAGGATGGTTTGCGCTCGCGCGAACTCCGGCCACCGGGCGTCACCGGGGAAACGGCGGACAACGTCGACGAGCGCGGACGGATCGCCGTCGATCTCATAAAGCTCGAGCAGGCAACGCAATTCGAACAGGATCGCCCCTTGGCGCCGGGCGAATTCGAGCGCCTCGTTCAGGGCTTTGCGCCGTTCCTCGGGGGCAGTGAACGTCCGCGCGCGCACGCGCATCAGCTCGCCGTCGTAGAAGTGCATCCCCGTTTCTTCCGCGTGCCGCAGCGCCATCTCCAACCGTTCCCGCGCCCGCTGCGCCGCGCCCGCGGCGATCAGCAGGCGGCCGACGATCGCGTCGTGGAACGTCAGGAACATCTTGAGGTGCATGCGCCGGGACCCGTCCACCCAGCGCGCGACCTTTTCCGCGTGGCCGGCCAGCGTGGCGGCGTCGGCGTCGGCCTCGAGCGCCGCCAGCGCCTTGACGGTGGCGTGTTGGGTTCGACCGACCAGCTGCCACAGGTCGAGCCCGGATTGCTCGCTGAGCGTGCGGAGTTCCGCGACCGCGGTTGCCGCCTGGTCGATTTGGCTGCTCTCCAGCCGCACCCAGATCTCCATGTAGTAGGTGCTCGCCCGGTTGTAGGCGTCGCGCGGGGAACCCAGGACGTCGCAGCGCCGCAATGAATTCGCCAACTCCGTGTGCGCCCGGTCGAGGTCGCCGCACGCGGTGTGCGTCAGTGCCATGTAGGTGTGCGCCAACGAGATCGGGTCGACGTGCACCCACCAGGCGGTGTCCAGCACGAGGGGATCGGCCGCGGAGCTATCGGCCAGCGCCCGCAACAGGTGATCGCGGGCGGCCACGAAGTCGCCCTCCAGCCAGACGACCGAACCCATCACCGAGGCGATCGCCGGAATGCTCCAGGGCCGATTCTCGGTGATCCGGGCGGACAGCGAGTCGACCAGGTCGTGGGCCCGGCGCAGCTCGGCCCGCGGGACGTAGTAACCGATCAGCCCGGTCAGCGTGGTGAGCAGTTCGTCCTCGTAGTCACCGCCGCTGGCCAGGGCCAGGCAGCGTTGGAAGTCGGCGGGACCCTCGCCGCTCATGCTGCCTTGGGTCGCGCCCGTCAAGAATCCACGTTCCATCCGGATGGCGATTTCCTTGCGGTCCCGGTCGGGGTTGGCCGGGCAGTTGTCCAGCTGGGTGAGGGCGTCCGTGAGGCAGACCACCGCTTCCTGCAAGGCGCCGCGGCGCCGGGCGTTGGCCGAGGCCATGTGGTAGGCCTCGACGGCTTCCTCGTAGTGGTGGGCCTGCTCGAAATGGCTTGCGACCACCGGCCAATCCGGTTCGGCGTCGGCCGCCGCGCTGACCAGCGCGCGGGCGGCGCGCGCGTGCAGGTCCCGGCCCAGCGACGGCGGGGCCAGCTCGGCGGCCACCTCGCGCAGCAACTCGTGGCGGAAGCGCCAGCCGTCGTCGCCGCGCCGTTCGAGCACGCGCGCCTGGACGAGTTCGGTGACGATGTCGTCGACGTCCTCGGCGTCGCGCCCGACCACGGCGCGCAGCATGGGCAGATCGCCGGCGCGCCCGATGACGGCGGCCGCCTCCACCACCGGCACCACGTCGGGCCGGGAGTGATGCAGCCGGGCGAACAGCGGCTCGTAGAGCGCCTCGGGCACACCGGAATCCGTTCCGGCGCCGTCGAGTTCACTTACCACGTGCTCGATGTAGAACGGCACCCCGTCGCATCGCTCGACCACCTCGGCGCGCTGCGCCCGGGTCACCGCCGGGTTGAGCGCGGCGATCAGGGCCTCGGACTGCTCATCGGTCAGCGGGGGAAGGTCGAAAACCTCTGCCGGCCAATCGGTTTGCAGCCAGTCACCGTCACGTCCGGTCACCACCACCAGTAGCCGGCCGTCCGCGCCGGCCAGCAACGAGTTGAGTAGCTCCGCGGTGGACGCGTCGAACCAGTGCACGTCCTCCGCGATCACCAGCCCGGCATGCCGGCCGAGGCAGGCAAGCACGTACTGCAGAACCGTCGCGCCGATCGACTCGTAAAGCGTCCGGCCCTCGAGGGCCGCGGCCTGATAGCCGTGTTCGGGGCCGACGCCGATCACGGGGGCGAGCAGCGGCGTGGCGATCGCGGGGTCCAGACCGCCGGCGCGAAGTTCGGCTTGCAGCAGGCGCAGCCGCTCCGCGGCGTCGGTCAGCCGGGTGATGCCGCAGCGGCGCTCGATGAGCCGGCGCACCGGATGCAGCCCGGTCTCGGTGTGCAGCGGCGAGCCGAACAGCCGCACCACGGGCCCGCCTGCGGCGCGGACCATTTCGGCCGCCTCGGCGGCCAGCCGGGTCTTGCCGATTCCCGGTTCGCCGCGAAACACGATGCCGGGGCGGGTCAACGTGCCGGCCCGTGCGCGCTGCCAGCTCTGCCGCAGCGACGCACGCTCGCGGTCGCGCCCGATCAGCTCGGGCGATCGCAGCTGCGGCGCCTCGTGTCGCTCGCCGAGCACCCGGTGATGCACGGTCAGACATTCGACGCCCTTCACCGAAGCCGGTGGGCGGGCGTCGAGTTCGAACGAGTCGCCGACCAGGGGCGCCACCGCATCCGACACCGCCACCGTCCCCGGCGCGGCCAGGCCCGAGAGACGCGCGGCCAGGTTGGCCGCGAAGCCGTAGACGTCGTCCTGGTCGGTGTCGAGATAGATCAGGCCGCGGTGGATGCCCACCCGGACGCTGATGGACTCGCCGAACTTGCGTTCCGCCTGGGCGCTCAGCCGCGCGACGGCGCGGGTGATGTCCAGCCCCGCGGCGACGGCGCGCCGCACGTCGTTCTCGTGCGCCTTGGGGTGCCCGAACACGGCCAGCAGGCCGTCGCCCTTGATCGAGCTGATGTGCCCCTCGTAGCGATCGACGACGCGGCGCACCTCATCCCGGTACCGGCCGACCAAGGTGTGGTAATTCTCCGGTTCCATCCGGGTGGACAGCGCGGTCGAGTCCACCATGTCCGCGAAAAGGATTGTCAGCCTGCGTATTTCCCCGTAGCGGGGCGGAATCGCCAGCAGGTCTTCGGCTTCCGGGTTGCCGCGGTCGACCGAAAGAACCTGTCCGGCCAGTGAGGTCGCGGTCGCGCGGTCGCCGGCATTGATCGCTTGCACGGCGCGGTCCAGCAATTCGTCGATCGTGGTGCCGGTCTCGCCAGGGCTCACGCTGCGTCCTCCTGCCAAGGATGGGCTAAAGAGTACGCGTCAAACGCGCCTAATTCAGCACGTGTGGACCCCGAATATGTGTTGGTCCGGACAATTCGCTGGCGGCCCGCCCCTAGACGCGGATGGCAAACTGGGCGACCGCCGGTTCACCCGGTCGCGCGCACCGGTAGCCGCCGCGGCGCAGGGCGTCGGTCGGCGCCGTCATCGGCTCGAAGCAGATCACGTCCTCGGCGGTGGGCGCGAAGATCTGCGCCGCCGGGTACCCCTGCTCGAAGCGCACCTGTAGCCGGCGCCCGCCGCCCGACACCGCGAACACCGCGCCCTCGGGCACCCGATCGTAGGCGTCGTCGAAAGCCTTGTCGCCCAACGCCTCTTCGCGGGCCGCGGCGGGCTCGGACGCGCCGGTCGGCAGGCCCCGCTGGTCGAGCAACAGGTGCGCAGCGGCGGGGTGTCGATCACCCACTCGGCGCGCGGCACGTCCGGCAGGCGCAGGTAGGGGTGGAAGCCGAAGCACAGCGGCACGGCCGTGTCGCCGGTCGCGCGGACCGTGGTGCGCACCGTCAGCGTCCGCTCGGCCAGCCGCACCGCCACCGTGAGCACGTGCGGGTACGGGAAGGTGGCCAGCAATCGCGGGTCGGCGGCGAAATCCAGCTCGGCCGTTAGCTCGTTGTCCGACTCGGCGGTGACCCGCCAGCCTCGGTGGCCCGCCAGCACGCCGTGGATCGGCAACCCGTTGGGGTCGGCGCGCACCCCGTTCTCGCCCGGCGTCAGCGTCGCCGTCACGCCCTCGGCGGTATAGGAGTTGTCGCCCAACCGGTTCGCCCACGGATACAGGATCGGGATGCCCATCGTCTTGCCCGCCGTCACGTAGGCGTCCAGCCCACGGCGTTGCCCGAGCAGCTCCACGCCGGCGTCGCTCAGCGAGGTGCCGATCATGCCCGCGTCGGGCACGAACTCCGCGGTCACCGCCGATTCCGGGTCGCGCAGGGTGACGACGCGCATGCTTACCTCCACAGTGGGTCGTGCTGAATACGTTCCGGCGGAGCGCCTTTGGCGATCAGGGCGGCCTTGGTGGCCCGCACCATCGCCGGCCCGCCGCAGACCAGGATCTGCCGGTCGCCCCAGCCGCCGTATTTGGTCACCACCTCGGGCAGCCGACCGGTTTGCCGCACGTGCAGGCCGCGCGGCGGCGTGCAATCGGGATAGTCGGCGGCCCACGCCGGGTCGGCGCTGTACTCCGAGACCGGCGACACCGACAGCCACGGGTTGTGGGACGCCACCTGCCACAGGGTCGGCAGGTCGTAGAGCTCGCAGCGGTAGCGGGCGCCGAAGAACAGGTGCACCCGCGGGTTCACCGCGTACCGGGACAGGTCCATGATCAGCGCCCGCAGGGGCGCCAGGCCGGTGCTGCCGGCGACCATCAGCACGTCCCCGCCCTCCCGGTCGACCCGCAGGCCGCCGTGCGGGCTGGACAGCCGCCAGCGGTCGCCGGGCCGCGCCTCGTTGACGATCGCGGTGCTGACCAGGCCGCCGGGCACCACGCGAACGTGGAACTCGATGCCACCGCCAGGGTCCGCCGGGATGGCGGGGGACAGGTAGCGCCAGCGCCGCGGGCATTGCGGGACATGCACATTGACGTACTGCCCGGCGTGATAGTCCATCGGCCGGTCGAGCTGTAGCCGGACGACCGCGAGGTCGCGGGAGACCCGCATGTGCTCGATTACGGTGCCGTCCCACCACGCCGGCCCCTCCTCGGCGTCCGCGGCGCCCCGCATCACCCCGGTGATCAGGTTGAGCGATTGGTTGGCCGCGTCGTCGACGGCGTCGGTCCAGGCGTCGCCGACGTGCGCCCGCAGCGCCGAGAACAGCGCGCGCCGCAACGTGTCGTAATGCTGTCCCAGCACACCGTATTTGCGGTGATCGCGGCCGAGCTGAGCGAGAAAGGCCACCGGTTCCTGGGCGCGCTGGTCGACGAGTTCGCCGTACACCCAATGCAGCGCGTGGGCGAAAGCCGTCCGCTGCCCGCCCATTTCGGGCGGGAACAGGTCGCGCACCGTCGGGTCGAGGGCGAACCACCGGGTGTAGAACCGGCGGACGACCTCGTTGCCGGGCCCGGAGTCGTCCGCGCCGAAGGCGTCGCGCAACAACCGCAACGCTTCGGTGTCCTCGAGCCCCACGGGCCCCGATTCTAGGCTCGCGACCCGCTCAGCCCTGCTTGACCGTGTTGGCCGTTCCGGCGCTCACCACGTTGGGGGAGCCCCAGTGGTAGGTGACCGCGTTGCCGGTTCCGGACGTGCTCACCGCGTCCGTGCTGTCGACGGCGACGCGGTTGTCGTGGCCAGAGACGCTGACGCTGGTGCAGTGGCCGGTGACGGTGACCGTGTTCGCCTGGCCGCTGACCGACAGGTAGCCGCCCTGGCAGCGGACGGTCTTCGTGGTGCCGGTCCCGTTGACCTGCAACGTGCCCGACTCCGGGACGGTCGCCGACGGACCGGCGCCGGCGAGATCGGCGCCGAATCCGGTCGCGGCCAGGCCTCCCAACGCCAGCCCGCCGGCCACGATGGCCAGCGTCAGGGCGTTAGGGGCCCGGCGCTGCTCCATTTGCGTCATCGATACGGGGGTACCCCCTGCGCCATACCGCCCAAAACTCGTTAGAGTTGAGCGGAACAGACTCAACCTTGACGGCGTTGTACATCGCGACAAGCATTTGGAACTACCCCTGAACGGAGGTGGCCCGGTTTGGCCAGCGACTCTTTCAACCCGACAACCAAGACGCAAGCGGCGCTGACCTCGGCGCTTCAGGCGGCCTCGGCCGCCGGTAACCCCGAGATCCGGCCCGCGCATCTGCTGATGGCCCTGCTGACGCAGGCCGACGGGATCGCGGGGCCGCTGCTGGAGGCTGTCGGCGTCCAGCCCGCGACCATTCGTACCGAGGCCGAGCGCCTGGTCGGCCGCCTGCCCCAGGCCAGCGGCGCCAGCTCGCAGCCGCAGCTGTCGCGCGAATCACTGGCCGCCATCACCACCGCCCAGCAGCTGGCCACCGAGATGGACGACGAGTACGTCTCGACCGAGCACCTGCTGGTCGGCCTGGCCACCGGCGACTCGGACGTCGCCAAGCTGCTGACCGGCCACGGCGCCTCCCCGCAGGCCCTGCGCGACGGCTTCGTCAAGGTGCGCGGCAGCGCCCGGGTGACCAGCCCGGAGCCGGAGGCCACCTATCAGGCGCTGGAGAAGTACTCGACCGACCTGACCGCCCGCGCCCGGGAGGGCAAGCTGGACCCGGTCATCGGGCGGGACAACGAGATTCGCCGCGTCGTGCAGGTGCTGAGCCGTCGCACCAAGAACAACCCGGTGCTGATCGGTGAGCCCGGCGTCGGCAAGACCGCGATCGTGGAGGGCCTGGCCCAGCGCATCGTCGCCGGCGACGTGCCGGAAAGCCTGCGCGACAAGACCGTCATCAGCCTGGACCTGGGCTCGATGGTGGCCGGCGCCAAGTACCGCGGTGAGTTCGAGGAGCGGCTCAAGGCCGTGCTCGACGACATCAAGAACTCCGCCGGGCAGATCATCACGTTCATCGACGAGCTGCACACCATCGTCGGCGCCGGCGCGACCGGCGAGGGCGCAATGGACGCCGGCAACATGATCAAGCCCATGCTGGCCCGCGGCGAGCTGCGGCTGGTCGGCGCCACCACGCTCGACGAGTACCGCAAGTACATCGAGAAGGACGCCGCGCTGGAGCGTCGCTTCCAGCAGGTGCTGGTGGGCGAGCCGTCGGTGGAGGACACCGTCGGCATCCTGCGCGGGCTGAAGGACCGCTACGAGGTGCACCACGGGGTGCGCATCACCGACTCGGCCCTGGTGGCCGCGGCCACGCTGTCCGACCGCTACATCACCGCCCGCTTCCTGCCGGACAAGGCCATCGACCTGGTCGACGAGGCCGCTTCGCGCTTGAAGATGGAGATCGACTCCCGGCCCGTCGAGATCGACGAGGTCGAGCGCCTGGTGCGCCGCCTCGAGATCGAGGAGATGGCGCTGGCCAAGGAGGAGGACGAGGCGTCCAAGGAGCGGCTGGAGAAGCTGCGCTCCGAACTGGCCGACCAGAAGGAGAAGCTGGCCGAGCTGACCACCCGCTGGCAGAACGAGAAGAGCGCGATCGACGTGGTCCGCGAGCTCAAGGAGCAGCTGGAGGCGCTGCGCGGCGAGTCCGAGCGGGCCGAGCGCGACGGCGACCTGGCCAAGGCGGCCGAGCTGCGGTACGGGCGCATCCCGGAGGTCGAGAAGAAGCTCGACGCGGCGCTGCCCCAGGCCGAGGCGCGGGAGAACGTGATGCTCAAGGAGGAGGTCGGGCCCGACGACATCGCCGAGGTGGTGTCGGCGTGGACCGGCATCCCCGCCGGCCGGATGCTCGAGGGCGAGACCGCCAAGCTGCTGCGCATGGAGGAGGAGCTGGGCAAGCGCGTCATCGGTCAGAGGCGAGCCGTCCAGGCGGTCTCCGACGCCGTGCGGCGGTCCCGGGCCGGCGTCGCCGACCCCAACCGGCCGACCGGGTCGTTCATGTTCCTCGGCCCGACCGGCGTCGGCAAGACCGAGCTGGCCAAGGCGCTGGCGGAGTTCCTCTTCGACGACGAGCGCGCGATGGTTCGCATCGACATGAGCGAATACGGCGAGAAGCACTCGGTGGCCCGGCTCGTCGGCGCCCCGCCCGGCTACATCGGCTACGACCAGGGCGGCCAGCTGACCGAGGCGGTGCGCCGCCGGCCGTACACGGTGATCCTGTTCGACGAGATCGAAAAGGCGCATCCGGACGTGTTCGACGTGCTGCTGCAGGTCCTCGACGAGGGCCGGCTCACCGACGGGCAGGGCCGCACGGTCGACTTCCGCAACACCATCCTGATCCTGACGTCCAACCTCGGGTCGGGCGGCAGCGAGGAGCAGGTGATGGCCGCGGTGCGCTCGGCGTTCAAGCCCGAGTTCATCAACCGGCTCGACGACGTGATCATCTTCCACGGCCTCGAGCCCGGCGAGCTGGTGGCGATCGTCGACATCCAGCTGGCCCAGCTGCAGAAGCGGCTGGCGCAGCGCCGCCTCACCCTCGAGGTGTCGCTGCCGGCCAAGCAGTGGCTGGCGCAGCGCGGGTTCGATCCGGTCTACGGCGCCCGGCCGCTGCGCCGCCTGGTGCAGCAGGCCATCGGCGACCAGCTGGCCAAGCTGCTGCTGGCCGGCGACGTGCACGACGGGGACACCGTGCCGGTGAACGTCAGCCCGGACGGCGATTCGCTGATCCTGGGCTGAGGCCGCTCGAACGTCGACTTGTTGTAGGCATTTCATCCGAAATCGCCCAACAAGTCGACGTTCGGCGCATGTGTGGGGTGTTTAGTCCTGTAATTGGGTTGTGACCAGCCGGACTTCTTTATTCCGGCACGATTGCGGATACCCTGTGTGGGATGGTCCCCCTTTGGTTCACGCTGTCCGCGCTGTGCTTCGTCGGCGCGGGCGTGCTGCTGTACGTCGACATCGATCGACGCCGCGGGCGCAGCAGGCGCCGCAAGTCGTGGGCGCGGTCGCACGGGTTCGACTACGAGCGTGAATCGGCCGACATCCTCAAGCGCTGGAAGCGCGGGGTGATCTCGACGGTCGGCGACATCGCCGCGCAGAACGTGGTGCTGGGTCAGATCCGCGGCGAGGCCGTGTACATCTTCGACCTCGAAGAGGTCGCCACCGTGATCGCGCTGCACCGCAAGGTGGGCACCAACGTCGTGGTGGACCTGCGCCTCAAGGGCCTCAAAGAGCCACGGGAGAGCGACATTTGGCTGCTGGGCGCCATCGGCCCGCGGATGGTGTACTCCACCAACCTCGACGCCGCGCGGCGGGCCTGCGACCGCCGCATGGTCACCTTCGCCCACACCGCGCCCGACTCCGCCGAGATCATGTGGAACGAGCAGAACTGGACGCTGGTCGCCATGCCGATCACCAGCACCCGCACCCAGTGGGACGAGGGGCTGCGCACCGTGCGCCAGTTCAACGACCTGCTGCGGGTGCTGCCGCCGCTGCCGGAGGAAACCCAGCAGGAGGCCGGCGCGCCCGCGGCGCTGCGCAGCGCGTCGCCCGGCCGCCCGCTGGCGCCCGCCGGTCGCGCGGAGCTGCCGCCCCGGCGCGCGCAGCAGGACGTCTCCGGCCTGCTCGGTTCGGAGGCCGCCCGCCGGCCCGCCGAGCCGATCCGCCGGGAGCAGCGCGCCCCCGACGCCGTCCGCCGGCCGCCGCCCACCGGGCGCAACGGCCATCAGGCCACCAACTATCAGCACTGACGGCGCGCCGGGCGCCGGACGGGCGGCGCGGCCGCCGTCATTAGGATGTCGCTCATGCCCCGCCCCGTAGCCCTGATCACCGGGCCCACGTCCGGGATCGGCGCCGGCTTCGCGCGACGCTTCGCGAACGACGGCTACGACCTGGTCCTGGTGGCCCGCGACGTGGACCGGCTGACCGATCTGGCCGGGGAACTGGCGGACCGGGCCGGTGACATCGAGGTTTTGCCGGCCGACCTGGCCGAAGCCGCCGGCCGCGAGCAGGTCTGCGAACGGCTGGCCCGGGGCGTGCGGGTGCTGGTCAACAACGCCGGCTTCGGCACCTCCGGCGACTTCTGGGCCACCGACCCGGCGCTGCTGCAGTCGCAGCTCGACGTCAACGTCACCGCCGTCATGCACCTGACCCGGGCGGCGCTGCCGGCCATGCTGGACGCCGGCGCCGGCACCGTCATCAACATCGCCAGCGTCGCCGGGCTGGTGCCGGGCCGCGGCTCCACCTACTCGGCGTCCAAGGCGTGGGTGATCTCGTTCAGCGAGGGCCTGTCCGTCGGCCTGCAGGGCACCGGCGTGGGGGTGCACGCCGTGTGCCCGGGCTACGTGCACACCGAATTTCACGCCCGGGCCGGCATCGACATGGCCAAGTCGCCGTCGTTCATGTGGCTCGAGGTGGACGACGTGGTGAATCAGAGCCTGGCCGACATCGCCCGCGGCAAGGTGATCAGCATCCCGGGCCTGCAATACAAGGCGATCATCGCCGCCGAGCGGATGATCCCGCGGACCCTGATGCGGGCCGTGACCAAGCGAATCGGCGGTGGCCGTGGCCGGACCTGACCCGCACGAGGAACTGGCCGAGCTGGTGCGCCGGCTGTCGGTGGTGCACGGCCGGGTCACCCTGTCGTCGGGCAAGGAGGCCGACTACTACGTCGACCTGCGCCGCGCCACGCTGCACCACCGGGCCTCCGCCTTGATCGGCACGCTGATGCGCGACCTCACCAGGGACTGGGACTACGCCGTGGTCGGCGGGCTCACGCTGGGCGCCGACCCGGTGGCCACGGCCGTCATGCACGCCCCGGGCCGTCCGATCGACGCGTTTGTGGTGCGCAAGTCCGCAAAAACCCATGGGCTGCAACGTCTTATCGAGGGCTCCGAGGTTTCCGGCCAGCGAGTGCTGGTGGTCGAGGACACCAGCACCACCGGCGCGTCGGCGCTGACGGCGGTGCACGCCGTCCAGGAGGCCGGCGGACACGTGGTCGGCGTGGCCACCGTCGTCGACCGTTCCACCGGCGCCGCCGAGGCCATCGAGGCCGAGGGCCTGCCGTACCGCAGCGTGCTGGGCCTCGCCGATCTGGGGTTGGGCTAATTGCATTGCCGCGCACAGCTTCTCGCGGTTGCGGCCTGCGTGCTGGCCTGCCTGACGGGGTGCTCGGGCGCCGGCCAACCGGTGCGCCCGTACGGCGCGCAGGGGGCGCGGCTCGGCGAATCGGTGTCGCTGCTGGGCTGGAACATGTCGGTGTCGAACCTGCGCTGGGACGGCGACTACGTGCTGATCGACGTCGACGCCTCCGCGGCCAACCCCAAGGCGCCGCACGCCAAACCCGAGGACATCCGGTTCGGGCTCTACGGCGCGCTGTCGCACCCGATGGAGTCCAACGGGGTGGGCAGTTGTGATCGCCCGACGGACAAGGCACCCGAGGTCCACTCGCCGCTGTCGGCATCCGGCGACCGGCTCGCCGGGACGGTTTGCCTTGGGCCGCTTAAGGATCGGAGCCAAGTCCGTGGCGTGTACACCTACTCGCCGCGCGACCGGATCCCGAACAGCTCGGCGGCCTACCCGGCCGCGTTTCCGGTGGGGCTGATGCCCACCAACGCCAACGACACCGGCGTGGCGGTCAAGACCACCAGCCTGTCGGCCTGGCGCGCCGACGGCGCCCCGATGACCAAGGCGCAGCTCGGCGATCCCGCGGCCTTCAACGGGAACGGCTTCATGCTGCTGGGTCTCGAGGTCGACGGGATCGCGGCCCGGTACCGCGACGACTCGGCCAAGCGCGGCGGCCCGCTGATGCTGCTCGCGTCTCCGACGCTGCCCGGCGCCGGCCTCAACCCGGCCTGCGCTGCGTACGGGTCGTCGGTGCTGGTCCTGCCCGACGCGTCGCTGGACGCGGTGCACGTCAGCGCGTCGCTGTGCACCCAGGGCGAGATCAACGAGGCGTTGCTGTATGCGACGGTGGCGGTCGACGGCACCCACGCCGGGGTGTGGACGCCGCGATGACCGGTCCCGGGCCCACCGAATGGGCGACGCCGGGCGGCGGGGTCGGGCCGTGGGTGGGTGAGCCGCCCGACGACCCGCGTTATGACCCAATTCTGTTGCGCGAGGGCGACACTCGTAACGTTGTCGACGCCTACCGGTACTGGACGCGGGAGGCGATCATCGCCGACATAGACCGGCGCCGGCACCCGCTGCACGTGGCGATCGAGAACTTCGGGCACGACGCCAACATCGGGTCGGTGGTGCGCACCGCCAACGCGTTCGCGGTGCACACCGTGCACGTCGTGGGCCGGCGGCGCTGGAATCGCCGGGGCGCCATGGTGACCGACCGCTATCAGCGGCTGTGCCATCACGACAACACCGCCGAATTGCTCAGCTTCGCCGCGGACGCCGGGCTCACGGTGGTCGCGGTGGACAACGTTCCGGGGGCGGCCCGGCTGGAGGAGACCGCGCTGCCGCGCGAGTGCCTGTTGGTGTTCGGTCAGGAGGGTCCGGGCATCACCGACGACATCCGGGCGGGCGCGGCGGTGACGGTGTCGATCGCCCAGTTCGGCTCCACCCGCAGCATCAACGCCGGCGTCGCCGCCGGGATCGCCATGCACGCCTGGGTTCGCCAGCACGCCGACCTCTCCCACGCCTGGTAGCCACTCAAAGCCAACGATTCACACGCGGGGCCTGAGGCCGTCACTCTACGTTGAGAGAGTGCGTGACGTGATTGCCGAGCTGATGTCGATCTGGCGCGCGGGCGACACCGCGGGGCTCGGCACGGTGGTGCGCACCTTCCGGTCCGCCCCGCGCCCGCCGGGAGCCGCGATGGTGGTGGCGCCGGACGGCTCGGTCGCCGGGTCGGTGTCGGGCGGCTGCGTGGAGGCGGCGGTGTACGACCTCGCCACCGAGGCCGCGCGGACCGGGACCGCGCGGCTGGAACGCTACGGCGTCAGCGACGACGACGCGTTCGCGGCGGGGCTGACGTGCGGGGGCGTCATCGATGTCTTCGTCGAGCCGGTTTCGCCCGCGACGTTCCCCGAACTCGGCGCGGTGGCCGACGACATCGCCGCGGGCCGCGCCGTCGCGACCGCGACCGTCATCGCCCACCCCGATCCCACCCGGGTCGGCCGGCGGCTGGTGATCCGGCCCGACGGGGTGGCGGGGTCGCTGGGTTCGGCGCGCGCCGACGCCGCGGTCGCCGACGACGGGCGCGGCCTGCTGGCGCTGGGCCGCAGCGACGTTCTGGAGTACGGGCCCGACGGGCAGCGGCTCGGCGACGGCATGGAGGTCTTCGTGGCCAGCCATGCGCCGCCGCCGCGGATGCTGGTGTTCGGGGCGATCGACTTCGCGGCGGCGCTGGCGCGGCAGGGCTCCTTCCTCGGCTACCGCGTCACCGTGTGCGACGCCCGGCCGGTGTTCGCCACGCGGGCGCGCTTCCCGACGGCCGACGACGTCGTCGTCGACTGGCCCCACCGCTACCTCGCCGCCCAGGCCGCGGCGGGCGCCGTCGATCGCCACACCGTGATCTGCGTGCTCACCCACGACCCCAAGTTCGACGTGCCGCTGCTCGAGGTGGCGCTGCGCCTGCCGCAGGTCGGCTACGTCGGGGCCATGGGCTCGCGCCGCACGCACGACGACCGCGTGATCCGGCTCAAGGCCGCCGGGCTGACCGACGCCGAGCTGGGCCGGCTGTCCAGCCCCATCGGGCTGGACCTCGGCGCCCGCACCCCGGAGGAGACCGCGGTCTCGATCGCCGCCGACATCATCGCCAGGCGCTGGGGCGGCGGCGGCCGCCCACTGACCCAGATCGTGGGGCGGATCCACCACGACGCGGGGGACCCCACTCTACTTCCGTAGTGCCGCCCGTAGGCTGGTGCTCGACGCCGCTTCACACGCGAGAGGACCCGGGGCATGAAGATCGCCAACCAGTTCACCGTCAGCGCACCCATCGACCAGGCGTGGGACGTGCTGAGCGACCTGGAGCAGGTGATCCCGCTGATGCCCGGCGCTTCGCTCACCGGCCACGAGGGGGAGGACTACCTCGGCAAGGTCAAGGTCAAGGTCGGGCCGGTCACCAGCGAATTCAGCGGCAAGGTCCGCTTCGTCGAGCACGATCGCGGGCAGTACCGGGCGGTCATCGACGCCAAGGGCAAGGAGACGCGCGGCACCGGCAACGCGGCCGCGACGGTCACCGCCGTGCTGCAGCCCGACGGCGAGAAGACCGGCGTCACCGTGGACACCGACCTGAAGATCGCCGGCAAGCTGGCCCAGTTCGGCAGTAGCATGCTGCAGCAGGTGTCGGAGAAGCTGCTGGGCCAGTTCGTCGAGTCGCTCGAGGCCAAGCTGGCCGCCGAAGCGGTGGCCGCGCCGGCGACCCCGGAGGGCCCCGCGCAGATCGGTCGCCCCCCGGAGCCGCGTCACGCCGCCGAGCCCGAGCCCATCGATCTGCTGGACCTCGCCGGGGGCGACCAGCTCAAGAAGTACGCCCCGGTGCTGCTGGCCGTGCTCGCCGCGCTGCTGCTGGGCTGGGTGCTGGGCCGGCGGGGCTAGCACCGCCGATCGCCGCCCGCGTCGTGTCCTTGAGGGCGACCCCCGAGCGGCCGAGTTCGCGGGCGCCGGCGACCAGCGCGGCGGTGACCGCCGCGGCCGTCGCATAGTCCAGGCCGTCGGGTGGATGGATGTTGGAGACGCAGTTGCGATCGGCGTCGGTGCGTCCGGGCGCCGGCCGATGCGTCAGGTAGATGCCCAGGCTGTCGGCTACCGACAGCCCCGGACGTTCACCGATGAGCACGAGAACCGTTGTGACGCCAAGGGTTTGACCGATATGGTCGCCGAGCGCGACGCGCGCCTGGGTCGCGACGACCACCGGGGCGATTCGGTACCGGCCGTCGAATGCGCGGACCAACGCGTCGACCATGCCCGCGGCGTGGTCGGTCAGCGCGCGCGGCGAGAGGCCATCCGCGAGCACAAAACCGATGTCGGCCTTGGTGTTTGGCAGACTCGACAGGTCGGCCGGGCTTCGGCCGAGGTCGGGCCGGCGCAGATATTCGCCGCGCGAGCCGGCCCGGCTGCACACTCGCAGCGGTGCCTCGATGCCGACCTCACCCAGCCGCTGGACGAGGCCGTCGACGTCGAGGGGATCGTGCACGGCATCACGCGCCGCGGCGTGCGCGGCCTGAAATTCCAGGACGCGCCGGGTCGGTAGCGAGTCGCCCGCCCGCCCGAGCCCGATGCGTGCCTGCGTGGTCGCCCGCAGTGGTGCCCACAGGTCGGTCATCGGCCGGCCGCCAGCGCGCGCAGCGGCGACGTCGCCAGGTCGACGGGCAGGATCCGGCCGTCGGCGTCGGCCATGCCCAGGCCGGCCAGCCACGCCTCGAATTCGGGAGCGGGCCGCAGCCCCAACGCCTTTCGCACATACAGGGCGTCATGAAACGAGAGGCTCTGGTAGCCGAGCATGATGTCGTCGGCACCGGGAACGGTGATGACGAACGCGGTGCCCGCCACCCCCAGCAGGGTGAGCAGCGTGTCCATGTCGTCCTGGTCGGCCTCGGCGTGGTTGGTGTAGCAGACGTCGACGCCCATCGGCAGGCCGAGCAGCTTCCCGCAGAAGTTGTCTTCGAGCCCGGCGCGGATGATCTGCTTGCCGTCATAGAGGTACTCCGGCCCGATGAATCCGACCACGGTGTCGATCAGCAGCGGCTGCAGCGCCCTGGCCACCGCGTAGGCTCGCGCCTCCAGCGTCTGCTGATCGACCGGCCTGTTCCCCACGCCGAGGTGGGCTCCGGCCGACAGCGCCGCACCCTGCCCGGTCTCCAAGTACATGACGTTGTCTCCGACGGTCCCGCGGTTCAGCGACCGGGCGGCCTCGTTGGCCTCCCGCAGCATCGCGATCGAGGTGCCGAAAGATGCGTTGGCGCCCTCGGTTCCGGCGATCGACTGGAACACCACATCGACGGGGGCGCCGCGCCCGATCAGCTCCATCGTGGTGGTGACGTGGCACAGCACGCACGACTGGACGGGAATCGCGAACCGCTGCCGAATGTCGTCGAGCAGGCGCAGCAGCTCGGACGCCGCGTGCGGCGAGTCGGTCGCGGGGTTGATGCCGATCACCGCGTCCCCGCAACCCATCAGCAGCCCGTCGAGCAGCGCCGCGGCGATCCCGCGCGGGTCGTCGGTGGGGTGGTTCGGTTGCAGCCGGGTGGCGAGCGTGCCCGGCAGCCCGATCGTGGTCCGCAAGGCCGCGGTGGCGCTTGTCGTGGCGGCCACCGAAATCAGGTCCTGGTTGCGCATGATCTTCGACACGGCCGCAACCATTTCCGGTGTCAGCCCCGGCGAGACGGCGGCGATGCGCTGCGCGCCGTCGTCGCGGGACGCGGCATCCAGCAGCCAGTCGCGAAAATCCCCCACGGTCAGGCCCGCGATCGGGCCGAACGCGTCGGGGTCGTGGGTGTCGATGATGAGCCGGGTGACCTCGTCGGTCTCGTACGGCACGACCGCCTCGGTGAGGAACGTCGCGAGTGGGATGTCGGCCAGCACCCACGCGGCCGCGGCCCGCTGCGCGTCGGAGTCGGCGGCACACCCCGCCAGCTGGTCGCCCGAGCGCAACGGCGTCGCCTTCGCCATCACGTCGACCAGGCCGGAGAAGGAGTGCGTGGTTCCCGAAATGGTTTGCCGGTAGCGCATATATCAGTATGAGGCAGGATCTGGGGGTATGGATCAGCTGTGGGTCAACCGCGCGGCCAGCTCCGAAGCCGCCGTCACGCAACGGCACCTCAAACGCCTATGGGGGTTGCCCGGAACGCAGCTGGGCGTGGTGGCGTGGCCGTCGACGCGGCGGGACCGGATGTTCGGCACCTGGCACTACTGGTGGCAGGCGCACCTGCTGGACTGCCTCGTCGACGCGCAGCTGCGCGACCCGCAGCCCGACCGGCACACCAGGATCAACCGGCAGGTCCGCTCGCACCGGTTGCGCAACAACTTTCGCTGGACCAACAGCTATTACGACGACATGGCCTGGCTGGCGCTGGCGCTGGAACGCGCCGCGCGGATAGCCGGCGTGGAGCGGCATCGCGCGCTGCCGAAGCTGGCGGATCAATTTCTCGAGGCGTGGGTGCCCGAGGACGGCGGCGGCATCCCGTGGCGCAAGCAGGACCAGTTCTTCAACGCCCCGGCCAACGGACCGGCGGGGATCTTCCTGGCGCGCTACGGCGATCGGATGCGGCGCGCCCAGCAGATGGCGGACTGGATCGACGAGACCCTGATCGACCCGGAGACGCACCTGGTTTTCGACGGCATCAAGGCCGGGTCCCTGGTCCGGGCGCAGTACTCCTACTGCCAGGGAGTGGTGCTCGGCCTGGAAACGGAACTCGCGGCGCGCACCCATGACGACCGGCACGCGCCGCGGGTGCACCGGCTGGTCGCGGCGGTCGCCGAGCACATGGCCCCGACCGGCGTGCTGGCCGGCGCCGGCGGCGGGGACGGCGGCCTGTTCTCCGGCATCACCGCGCGCTACCTCGCCCTGGTCGCGACCGCCCTGCCCGGCGATTCGGCCGACGACGCCGCGGCCCGCGACACGGCCCGCCGGGTTGTGCTGGCGAGCGCGAAGTCGGCGTGGGACTACCGGCAAACGGTGGACGGGGTGCCGCTGTTCGGCCCGTTCTGGGATCGCGACGCCCAGGTGCCGGGCGCGGAGGGCGGCCAGGCGCAATTCGTCGCGGGCGCGGTGAACAGTTCCGAGGTGGCCGAACGGGACCTGTCCGTGCAGCTATCCGGGTGGATGCTGATGGAGGCCGCCTGTAACGTCACCGCCGTGACGGCAGGGAGCGCGACATGACCGAGCCCGGCGGCTGGATTCCCGACGAGGCGACGCTGGCCGAAGCGAACCTCACCCGCTTCATCGCGTGGCTGGGCGAGACCGGCCGCGGCCACTTCGACGACTACCACGCGCTGCGGCGCAAGTCCGTCGAGGACATCGAATGGTTCTGGGACGCCGTCTGGAAGTTCTTCGACATCCAGGCGGACAGCCCCCCAACCGCGGTCCTGGGGGGGCGTTCCATGCCCGGCGCCCAGTGGTTCCCCGGCGCCACGCTCAACTACGCCACCGAGATCTTCCGGCACGCCACCGACGAGCGCCCCGCCATGATCGTCGTCGGCGAGGACGGCGCATGCGAGTGGTCGTGGGAACGGCTGCGCCGGGAGACCGGCGCCTTCGCGGCGTACCTGCGCGGCCTGGGGGTGGGGCCCGGGGACGCCGTCGTCGGGTATCTGCCCAATGTCGGCGAGGCGGCCGTCGCCGCCCTGGCCGCCGCCAGCGTCGGCGCCATCTGGGCGGTGTGCAACCAGGACGTTTCGGTCGACGGCGTGATCGCCCGGCTCGGCCAGGTGGAGCCGGCCGTGCTGGTGGCCACCGACGGGTCGGTGTACGACGGCAAGCGCATCGACCGGCGCGCGGAGCTGGACACGATCCGGCGCGCGATGCCCAGCCTGCGGGCCGCGGTGGTGGTGCCCCGGCTCGGGCTCGCGGCCGAGGGCGACACCGTCGGATGGGCGACGGCCCTCGCCGCGGATGCCCCGCTGGAGATCACACCGGTCCCGTTCGCCCACCCGCTGTGGGTGATGTTCTCCTCGGGCACCACCGGTAAGCCCAAGGGCATCGTGCACGGGCACGGCGGCACGGTGATCGAGCACCTGAAATACCTTGGCCTGCAACTGGACCTGCGCGCCGGTGAGCGGTTCCTGTGGTACTCGTCGACCAGCTGGATGATGTGGAACCTGTTGCTGTCCGGCCTGCTGGTGGACACCACCATCGTCCTATACGACGGCAGCCCAACGCATTTGAGCACCGACGGGTTGTGGCGGGTCGCCGCCGAGGCGCAAGTCAACGTGCTCGGCGCCGGGGCGGGCTACCTGTTGGCCTGCGCCAAAAAGGAATTGAAGCCCGGGGCGACCTATGCCCTGGATGGGCTGCGCGCCGTGGGTTCCACCGGTTCACCGCTGCCGGCTTCCGGATTCCGTTGGGTCCAAGAGGGACTCGGCCGATCGGTGCCGGTGATCTCGATGAGCGGGGGCACCGACGTCTGCACCGCCTTCATCGGCGGCTGCGCGATCCTGCCGGTGGTGGCCGGCGAGTTGTCCTGCATCTGCCTGGGCGCGGCCATCGAATCCTGGGCCGGACCCAACCAGCCGGTCGTCGGCGAGGAGGGCGAACTGGTGATCACCGAGCCCATGCCGTCGATGCCGGTGTTCTTCTGGAACGACGACGACGGCAGTCGCTACCGCGCCGCCTATTTCGACAAGTACCCGGGGGTGTGGTGTCACGGTGACTGGATCACCATCACCGAGCGGGAATCCGTTGTGGTGCATGGTCGTTCGGACGCCACGCTGAACCGCATGGGCGTGCGGATGGGCAGCGCCGAGATCTACACCGCGGTGGAGGGCATGCCCGAGGTGGGCGACTGCCTGGTGGTCGGGGTCGAGCAGGACGACGGCGGCTACTGGATGCCGCTGTTCGTGACCCTGGCGGACGGCGCCGAGCTGGACGAGGCGCTGCGGTCGCGGATCGTGGCGGCCATCCGTCAGCACGCCTCGCCGCGCCACGTGCCCGACGACATCCTGGCGGTTCCGGGGATACCGCGCACGCTGACCGGTAAGCGGCTGGAGATCCCGATCAAGCGGATCCTGCTGGGCGCCGCACCCGGCGAGGCGGTGCAGCAGAGTTCGATCGACCGCCCCGAGCTGCTAGACGCTTTCGTTGCGTACCGCAGAAGTCGGGTGTCCTGAGTCCGGCTCGGCCCCCGCGCGCCGGCGGCCCCGGTAACTGCGCCAGGCCGCGATGCACGCCGGCGTCAGGGAGACGACCAGGATGGCCAGCAGGATCTTCTGCAGGTTGTGGTGCACGAACGGCACGTTGCCCAGGAAGTAGCCCGCCAGCGTCACGCCGCCGCCCCACAGGATGCCGCCGACGATGTCGAAGCCCAGGAACACCGGGTAGCGCATGTATGACACCCCGGCGACCGGCGGGACGAACGTCCGCACGAACGGCGCGAACCGCGCGAGGATGATCGCCCACGGACCGTATTTCTCGAAGAACGCGTGCGACTCGGTCACGTAGTGCTTCTTGAAAAACCGGGAGTCTTCCTTCTTGAACAGCGCCGGGCCGATCCGCCGGCCGATGAAATACCCGGTCTGATCGCCCAGGATCGCCACCAGGGCGACGGCGGGGGCCAGCACCCAGATGCTGGCCGGTGGGTTCGCACCTGCGGCCAGCAGCCCGCCGGTGAACAACAGCGATTCGCCGGGCAGCAGCGGAAACAGCAGGCCGGTCTCGATGAAGACGATGATCAGGATGCCGGGCAGCACCGCGGAGCCGAAAACGCCGTCGGCGCCCAACCAGTACATCGGGTCGAAGATGTGGGGCAGGGCCGTCACGGTGGTGCTCACGATGCTTCAACATACCGTTGTTGCGATACTGGATGGGCCCAGCCGCCAGGAGGAGCTCATGCCCATCGCCACGCCCGAGGTGTACGCCGAGATGCTGGGCCGCGCCAAACAGAACGCGTACGCCTTCCCCGCCATCAACTGCACGTCGTCGGAGACGGTCAACGCCGCCATCAAGGGTTTCGCCGACGCCGGTAGCGACGGCATCATCCAGTTCTCCACCGGCGGCGCGGAGTTCGCGTCGGGCCTGGGGATCAAGGACATGGTGACCGGCGCGGTGGCGCTCGCCGAGTTCACCCGGGTGATCGCCGACCGGTACCCGGTCAACGTCGCGCTGCACACCGACCACTGCCCCAAGGACAAGCTGGACAGCTACGTCCGCCCGCTGCTGGCGATCTCCGCGGAGCGGGTGAGCGCCGGCGGCCATCCCTTGTTCCAGTCCCACATGTGGGACGGCTCCGCCGTGCCGATCGCCGAAAACCTGGTGATCGCGCAGGAACTGCTCAAGGCGGCCGCGGCCGCCAAGATCGTCCTGGAGATCGAGATCGGTGTCGTGGGCGGGGAAGAGGACGGCGTCGCCCACGAGATCAACGACAAGCTGTATACGACGCCGGAGGACTTCGAGAAGACCATCGACGCGCTGGGCCACGGCGAGCACGGCAAGTACCTGCTGGCCGCGACGTTCGGCAACGTGCACGGCGTCTACAAGCCGGGCAACGTCAAGCTGCGCCCCGACATCCTGGCCCAGGGCCAGAAGGTCGCGGCGGCCAAGCTGGGGCTGCCCGAGGATGCCAAGCCGTTCGACTTCGTCTTCCACGGCGGCTCGGGCTCGCTGAAGTCCGAGATCGAGGAATCACTGCGCTACGGGGTGGTGAAGATGAACGTCGACACCGACACCCAGTACGCGTTCACCCGCCCGATCGCCGGCCACATGTTCGCCAACTACGACGGCGTGCTGAAGGTGGACGGCGAGGTGGGCGCCAAGAAGGTCTACGACCCGCGCAGCTACCTGAAGAAGGGCGAGGCGTCGATGAGCGAGCGCGTGGTCGAGGCCTGCGAGGACCTGCACTGCGCCGGCAAGTCCGTGGGCGTCTAACCGCTGGGGGACTGGCAGATCTTCCACTGGTCGTCGCGGTACTGCAGGTCCAGGCTTCGGGTCGAACGCACCTGCGGGTCGTAGGCCATGAACGTCGTCACGTTGGCCTCGGCGTGCTGGCCGTTGACCACCACCTGGTCGATGCTGGCGATCACCGGATACTGCCTGGCTGCCGACACCCGTCGGTAGGTCTCGTCCCACGAGCGTTCGTCGTAGTCGGCGTACCCGTCGCGGGTGGTGCCGCAGGTGATGGTGCGCAGCGTCGTCAGGTCGCCCTTCTGGATCGCGGTGTCGAAGCTTTGGATGGTGGTGCGGACCTGGTCTTCCTGCGACACCTTGGTGTGCTTGCCGCGGGTGAGCAGCACCGTGCCCAGGATCGCGATCGCGGCCAGCGCCAGCACGATCACCACCAGCGCCAGCACCCAGCCCCAGTTGAACTGCCGGGAGGTGCGCAGCTTTCCCCCGAGCCGAGGCGGAATCGATTGCGGCACAGCGGCTTTCGAGGTCACTTCGGGCTGGGCGGGGATGCCCTCCGGCGGTGAAGCGAAGACCTCGGTGGCGGGCTCGGGGGTGGTGGCGATCACCGCGGTCTCTTTCGCGTCGAAACCGGGCGCGGTGAAGCGGCGCTCGCGCTGCTGGGCGTCGTAGTCCTCGCCGGCATCCGCCGGGGCAGCGCCGGGCTCGGGCTTGATCACCACGGTCTCGGTCTCGGCGTCGCTCGGCACCAGCGGGACGCCCTCGGTCGCGTCTTCGCTTGACGGCGCGGCCCATTCGTGCCCGGGCGGGTTCGGCGCGCCGCCGCGGTCGGGCTCGGGTGGATGGGGCATGAGTGCTGCTGTCCTCCGCTATCGGGTGGGCTAGTTGGAGAGCTTAGCGACCCGCCCCCCTCGATGGGGCGATGGTTGAGGTCCGGCGTCCCGGCAAAACGACGCGGCTGGGAGGATGGGAGTCATGACGCGAGACCTTCTCGGACCCGACCCGACCCTGCTGCCGGGCGATCCCGACGCCGAGGCCGAGCTGCTCGCCGGCGAGAAGCCCGGGATCGTCGCCGCGGCGCACCCGTCGGCGTCGGTGGCGTGGGCGGCGCTGGCCGAGCAGGCGCTGGCCGACGACCAGGCCATCACGGCCTACGCGTACGCCCGCACCGGCTATCACCGCGGCCTGGATCAGCTCCGGCGAAACGGGTGGAAGGGCTTCGGCCCGGTGCCTTATTCGCACGAGCCCAACCGCGGGTTTCTGCGGTGTGTGGCGGCCCTGGCGCGCGCCGCCGACACGATCGGCGAAACCGACGAGTTCCTGCGTTGCCTGGATCTGCTTGACGATTGCGACCCGGCCGCGCGGCCGGCGCTGGGGCTCTAGAAGCTTTCCGAGCACCCCGCGTCGCCCGGCGACTCGATCTGGACCGTGGCGTGCTCCAGCCCGCGGGCCGACAGCACGGAACGGGCCTCCTGCAGCACCCGGGCGGAGTCGCCGGAGCTGCGCAGGTGCGCGGTGCACATGTCCTTGCCCGGCGACAGCGTCCAGACGTGCAGGTCGTGCACCTCGGTCACGCCGTCGACGGCGCCCAGCGCCGAGCGCAGCTCCTCCACGTCGATGTGGGTCGGTGACGCCTCGGACAGGATCCGCAACGCGTCGCGGGCCAGCGAGATCGCCCGCGGCAGCACCCAGAGCGCGACCAGCACCGCGACCACCACGTCGGCGTACGGCCAGCGCGTGGTCACGGTGACCACCCCGGCGATCAGCACGCCGAGGCTGCCGACGCTGTCGGCGACCACCTCCATGTAGGCGCCCTTGACCGCCAGGCTCTGCGCCGAGTGGGACCGCAGCAGCAGCGCGACCACCAGGTTGGCGAGCAGCCCGGCCAGCGCGACCACGATCATCGGCACGCCCGGGACCGTCGGGGTTTCCCGCAGCCGCTGGATCGCCTCCCACAGGATGAACAGGGACACCCCGAGCAGCAGTCCGGCGTTGGCCACCGCGGTGAACACCTCGGCCCGGTGCCACCCGTACGTGCGCGACGGTGACGCGCTGCCCCGGCGGGCCAGCGTCACCGCGGCCAGCCCCATGAAGACGGCGACCACGTCGGTCAGCATGTGGCCCGCGTCGGCCAGCAGCGCGATCGAGTTGATCAGCAGCGAGGTAGTCAACTCCACGACGAAGAACGCCGCCAGGATCGAGGCGGCGATGATCATCCGGGGAATCAGCCGAGACGCGTCGGTCTCGGCGGGGGTGTGGTTGTGGCCGGCGCCCATGGCCAGCAATATATGCGGATTTACGCATATATGGCAAGCGTCAGAGCCAGCGGCTCCAGAATCGGGTCAGCACGTTGCCCGCGGACACCAGCCAGCCGGGCACCCCGGAGAAATCGAACAGCCACAGCACCACCTGAAAGAACCAGGCGCTGGCCGGCCACAGCAACAGCAGCAGGATGAAGAAGCCCCACTGCTTGGCGGGGGCCACGGCCCGCTGCGTCTCGGGACTCAGGTGCGGTTCGAGGGCGTCGTAGCCGTCCAGGCCCGGGATCGGCAGCAGGTTCAGCACCACCGCCGTCAGCTGCAGAAATCCCAGGAACGCCACGCCCGCCCACAGCACCGCGTGGTCGGGCTCGTAGAGCAGTCGCGTCAGCGCCAGCAGCAGCACCGCCAACACCAGGTTCGCCGCCGGGCCCGCGAGGCTGACCAGCGTGCGACGCTTCGGCGTCATGAACCAGGTTCGTAGGTACACGGCGGCGCCAGGCAGGCCGATCCCGCCCAGCGCGATGATCACCATCGGCAGCAGCAGCGAAAGCGCCGGATGGCTGTAGCGCCGCGGATCCAGCGTCAGGTACCCGCGGACCGCGGCGTCGTGGTCGCCGAACCGCCAGGCGGTCACCGCGTGACCGAATTCGTGCAGGCACAGCGACACCAGCCAGCCCGCGATCACGAAGGTGAACACCCCGGCATACGCCAGCGGCCGCACGGTCGAACCGGCCAGCCAGGCGAGCACGCCGCCGATCGCCGTCACGGCCAGCAGGGCCAGGAAGATGGGGCTGGGTCGCACCGATTCGTGCCGGGCGGGCGGGATCACCGGTCGAAACTATCGGACCGTCGGCCGGCCTCGACGTGGCGGTGCGACGTCGACCGGCAGCCCGGCCCCCTGTGAATTCGCGGCGCGGGAGGGTACCGATTAGGCATGACTGATAAATGGTTCTCCGACGTCGATGCGCCGGGACAACTGACCCTGGCGGATCTGTGCGACCAGATCGAGCAGAAGATCCATCTCAACGCGGACAACCAGAGGCCCCCTGAGGAGTTCGGCGACTGGCAGACGTGCGTGGCGGACCGGGACGCCACCATCCACAAGCTGAGCGCCGCCGTCGTCAACCTTTGCCAAATGGTCAAGCACCTGGCGTCCAAGCAGCAGGGCGACGGCGCCTAGCCCCGCGACCTACCGGACCGCCAGCCAGCCCTCGACGTGGCGGTAGAACGTCGAGCGGCGCGCGGGACGCGGCGCGGACACGCCGTCGCGCACCACGGTGACCCCGGTGCTGCCCAGCTGGACCGCGCGGCCGGCTACCCAGCGGCGCCGGCCGACGCGCGCGCGCAGGCCCGGCACGTCAACCGTCGGCTCGATGTCGACGGCGGCCGCGTCGCCGTCGAACAGCACCGCGTCGTCGACGACGGCCTCCCCGCGCAGCAGCCGCCCCTCGGCGGGCAGCCAGGACGCCCGCCCGACGACCACCGACCCGGTCTCGTCGCGCACCAGCGGCACCCGCCGCGCCGAGCCCCGCAGCGCACGCCGCGCCGCCCGCCGTCCGGCGGGCAGGCGGTAGGTCCGCGTGGCGCGGGTGCGCCGGCGCGGCGCGTAGGCCATCTCGATGTCGAGCCGGCCGGCGCGCAGCAGCCGGGTCAGCACCGCGGCCAGGTCGGCGTCGGCGCCGAGCACCACCAGCCGCCGATACGGTCCGATCGCGGCGTCGATGTCGGTCGTGTGTACCGGCAGACCGGCCAGCGGCCCCGGCACCCGGCGATCGCCGAACAGCAACACCGCGACAGCACGATCTTCTTGCCTCACCAATGCCTTTGTCTTCCAATGCCTCTCGACCACAGGACGGCCAGACCGGCTGAGCGGCGGACGATCTCGTCATCACGACACAGTCACAACATGATTCCGGACTGCGAAAGTTGCTGCGTCATCGCCTGATGTCAACCGGATACTTTACTCCTGCCACGGGGTCAACGAATGGGTGGCCAAGAGAACGGAGAACTGCCATTCGCCGACTCACCCTTGGCGCCGTTGCGCTTTCGGCTGCCCTGCTGTGCGTCGGGCCGGCGACCGCCTGGGCCGACGAATCGATCGTGATCGACTTGGTGCGGCACGGCCAGTCGGAGTCCAACGCGGCCGGCGTGATCGACACGTCGGTGCCCGGAACGGCGCTCACCGCGCTCGGCCAGCAACAGGCGAGGGACATCGCCACCGTGATCGCCGCGCAGGGCCCGGTGGCCGGGATCTACGCGTCGCAGTTGATCAGGACGCAGCAGACCGCGGCCCCACTGGCGGCCATGCTGGGCATGAACGTGCAGGCATTGCCCGGGCTCAACGAGATCGACGCCGGCGCTTTCAACGGCCAGCCCCAGTTCAGCCTCGCGGGGTTGGTGTACCTGCTGGGCCCCGTCGCGTGGCTGCTGGGGCTGCGCATCGTGCCGATGCTGGTCCCGGGCTCCACCGACGCCAACGGATTCGAATTCGCCAACCGCTTCAACGGCGCGCTGCAAACGATGTACGGCAACGCGGCCGGCTTCACCGACACTTTGCAGACGATGTACGCCAATGCCATGGCCAACCCGGTTCGGTCCACGGGCGGCAAGATCACCGAGGTGGCGTTCTCCAGCGAGTTCACCATCGGCGTCGGGACGATGATGACCGTCAAGAATCCCGATCCGCTGCTCTTGCTCTTCGATCCGCTGCCGAACACCGGCATTGTCGAGATCCAGGGCAATCCGCACGACGGCTGGAGGCTGGTCAGTTGGAACGGGAAACCCGTGTGGCCGGGTTGGGCGGCCAAGAGGCCCGCTCGTGACGCGAACCCCCTGTGCCTGATGTTGGACGCACCGGCCCGGGGCGGTGTGTGCGCGGCCAAACCGGCCGCGACGTCGTGAAGCGGGGCCGTTCGCGACACGAGCCGGGATTCAACCGGGCCTTGGCACAGGTCCGTTGCCGCCCGACGTTTAGGATCGCCACGTGAACGGCGCCTTGCCAGTAGAGCCACAGTAAGCAGGCGGGAGCAAGTCATGCCGGCAATCGTCCTCATCGGCGCCCAGTGGGGCGACGAGGGCAAAGGTAAAGCCACCGACCTGCTCGGCGGGCGCGTGCAGTGGGTGGTGCGCTACCAGGGCGGCAACAACGCCGGACACACCGTCGTCCTACCGACCGGCGAGAACTTCGCGCTGCACCTCATCCCGTCCGGGGTGTTGACCCCCGGCGTCACCAACGTCATCGGCAACGGCGTCGTGGTCGACCCCGGGGTGCTGCTCGACGAGCTCAAAGGCCTCGAAGACCGGGGCGTGGACACCACCAAGCTGCTGATCTCCGCGGACGCGCACCTGCTGTTGCCCTACCACGTGGCCATCGACAAGGTCACCGAGCGCTACATGGGCAACAAGAAGATCGGCACCACCGGGCGCGGCATCGGGCCCTGCTACCAGGACAAGATCGCCCGGCAGGGCATCCGCGTCGCCGACGTGCTCGACCCCGAGCAGCTGACCCACAAGATCGAGGCGGCGCTGGAGCTGAAAAACCAGATCCTGGTGAAGATCTACAACCGCAAGGCGCTGGACCCGCACCAGGTCGTCGACTCGCTGCTCGCGCAGGCGGAGGGGTTCCGCCACCGCATCCGCGACACCCGGCGGCTGCTCAACGCGGCGCTGGAGACCGGCGAGACGGTGTTGCTGGAGGGCTCCCAGGGCACCCTGCTCGACGTCGACCACGGCACGTATCCCTATGTCACGTCGTCGAATCCGACCGCGGGCGGCGCCGCCGTCGGGTCCGGCATCGGCCCCACCCGCATCACCACCGTGCTGGGCATCCTGAAGGCCTACACCACCCGGGTGGGCTCCGGGCCGTTCCCCACCGAGCTGTTCGACTCCAACGGCGAATACCTCTCCAAGACCGGCGGCGAGTTCGGTGTCACCACCGGGCGGCGGCGCCGCTGCGGCTGGTTCGACGCCGTCATCGCCCGCTACGCCACCCGGGTCAACGGCATCACCGACTTCTTCCTGACCAAGCTCGACGTGCTCTCCAGTCTGGAAACCGTGCCGATCTGCGTCGGCTACCGCATCAACGGCGAACGCACCAACGACATGCCGATGACGCAGGCCGACCTGCACCGCGCCGAACCGGTCTACGAGGAGTTGCCCGGCTGGTGGGAGGACATCTCCGACGCGCGGGAGTTCGACGACCTCCCCGCCAAGGCGCGTGACTACGTGTTGCGGCTGGAAGAGCTTGCCGGAGCGCATGTTTCGTGCATCGGCGTCGGGCCGGGACGGGAACAGACGATCGTGCGCCGCGACGTGCTGGCGGCCCGCCCGTGACCCAGCCGGCGGCCGAGCCCGACCCGAAAGAACTCGACCCCGAATACGACCACCACGGCGGCTTCCCCGAATACGGCCCGGCCAGCCCGGGCCCGGGGTTCGGCCGGTTCGTCGCGGCCATGCGCCAACTGCAGGACCTCGCGGTGTCCGCCGACCCCGGTGACGACCTGTGGGACCAAGCCGCCGACCGGGCGGCGGCGCTGGTGGCGCTGCTGGGGCCGTTTCAGGCCGACGAGGGCAAGGCCCCGGCCGGGCGGACGCCCGACCTGCCCGGCATGGGCAGCCTGCTGCTGCCGCCCTGGACGCTGACCAAGTACGCGCCGGACGGCGTCGAGATGACCGGTTACTTCAGCCGATTCCACGTCGGCGGGAATCACGCCGTGCACGGCGGGGTGCTGCCGCTGCTGTTCGACCACGTGTTCGGCATGGTCTCGCACGCCGCGGGGCGCCCGATCAGCCGGACGGCCTTCCTGCACGTCGACTACCGCAAGGTCACCCCGATCGACACGCCGCTGTCGATACGCGGCCGAGTCACCAGCACCGAGGGCCGCAAGGCGTTCGTGGCCGCCGAACTCGTTGACGGCGACGCGACCGTGCTGGCCGAGGGCAACGGGCTGATGGTGCGGCTGCTTCCCGGCCAGCCCTGACGCGCGGCGCACCTATCCTGGTGCGGTGACTGACGGCGTGACCGAAGGACCAGACGACAAGACGACCGCGCTCACCGTCCCGCCGCAACCGCCGGCGGGCGACGCCGACGTCCGGCCGCGCGTGGCGTTGCTGGGTTCCGGTGAGCTAGCCCGCGAACTGGCGATCGCCCTGGGCCGCCTCGGCGCGCGGGTGATCGCCGTCGACGAGCGCGGCGGCGCCCCCGCGCACGCGGTGGCCGAGCAGTCGCTGGTGGTTCCGCTGACCGACGCCGACCAGCTGACGCAGGCGATCCGGGGACTGCAGCCGGATTTCGTGGTCACCACCACCGACGCGATCGCGACCCAGGCCCTCGAGGGCGTCGAGGGCGCGCAGCTGGTGCCCGGCGCCCGCGCCGTGCGGCTCACCGCCGACCGCGAGGGCCTGCGCCGGCTGGCCGCCGACGAGTTGGGCCTGCCCACCGCGCCGTTCTGGTTCGTCGGCTCGGCCGCCGAGCTCGAGGCGGTGGGCGCGCACGCCGGCTACCCGCTGCTGGTGCAGCCGGTGCTCACGGCCGACGGGCGCGGCCGGTCGGTGGCGTCCGGACCCGACGACATCGCGGCGGCCTGGCAGCGCGCGACGGGGGGCAGCGGGGAGCAGCACCGGGTGCTGGCCGAGACCGTGGTGGAGGTCGAGTTCTACGTCACCCTGCTGGCCGTGCGCAGCGACGGGCCGCACGGGCCGGTGATCGACTTCTGCTCGCCCATCGGCCACGGCGAGGGCGCCGACGTGCGCGAGTCCTGGCAACCGCAGCGGATGAGCCCGGCGGCCGTGGACGCGGCCAAGTCGATCGCCGCGCGGATCGTCAAGGCGCTCGGCGGGCGGGGTGTCTTCGCCGTCGAGCTGATGATCAACGGGGACGAGGTGTACTTCGTCGACGTCACGCCCCGCCCCGCCGACACCGCCTGGGCCACGGTGCCCAGCCAGCGGCTGTCGGCGTTCGAACTGCAGGCCCGCACCGTCCTGGGGCTGCCGGTTGACACCATCATGATTTCGCCTGGCGCGGCCCACCGGGTGGAGCGCGCCGACGCGCCGCCCGCCGCGCTGGCCGGGGCGCTGGCCGGCGTGCCGGAAACCGACCTTCGCCTGGCCGGGCGGGGTTTCCAGGCGCTGGCGACGGCGCCGGACGTGGCAGCGGCGCGGGACCGCGCGCGGGAGGTCGCGGACCGCCTGGCGGTACGGCACCAGGGCCCACACAGCTCGGTCACGCGAGAGGCGCGGTTATAACCTCGCTACCATCCGAGGTCATGAGCACAGAGCGCGCAGGCTCCTACGCCGGAGACATCACGCCAGAGCAGGCCTGGGAACTGCTCAGCGACAACCCGAACGCCGTGCTGGTCGACGTGCGCACCGACGCCGAGTGGCGGCACGTCGGCGTGCCCGACCTGTCCAGCCTGGGCCGCGAGGCGGTGTTCATTGAGTGGAACACCTCCGACGGCAGGCACAACGCGAACTTCGCCGACGAACTGCGCGACCACGTCCCGCCGGGCGCCGAGGCCGAGCGGCCGGTGGTCTTCCTGTGTCGCTCGGGCAACCGCTCCATCGGCGCCGCCGAGGCCGCCACCCGCGCCGGCATCACCCCGGCATACAACGTGCTGGACGGGTTCGAAGGCCACCCGAACAGCCAGGGGCTTCGGGGTGAATCGGGTTGGCGCGCCGTCGGATTGCCCTGGAAGCCGCTATGACCGACCCGTCGGGGGAGTCTGTGCGCGCGCCCAAGGCCCTGCCCGACGGCGTCAGCCAGGCCACCATCGGCGTGCGGGGAGGCCTGCTGCGCTCCGGCTTCGAAGAGACCGCCGAGGCGATGTTCCTAACGTCCGGCTACGTCTATCCGTCGGCGGCGGTCGCGGAGCAGTCGTTCACCGGCGAAGTGGACCACTTCGTGTACTCCCGCTACGGCAACCCCACCGTGACCATGTTCGAGGAGCGGCTGCGCCTGATCGAGGGTGCGCCCGCGGCGTTCGCCACCGCGAGCGGCATGGCGGCCGTGTTCACGTCGCTGGGCGCGCTGCTGGCCGCCGGCGACCGACTGGTCGCGGCGCGCAGCCTGTTCGGGTCGTGTTTTGTGGTGTGCAACGAGATCCTGCCGCGCTGGGGCATCGAGACCGTCTTCGTCGACGGCGACGACCTGGCGCAGTGGGAGGAGGCGCTGTCGAAGCCCACCGCCGCAGTGTTCTTCGAGACGCCGTCCAACCCGATGCAGTCGCTGGTGGATATCGCCGCGGTGGTCGAGCTGGCGCACGCCGCGGGCGCAAAGGTGGTGTTGGACAACGTCTTTGCCACACCGCTGCTGCAGCAGGGCATCCCGCTCGGCGTGGACGTGGTGGTGTACTCGGGCACCAAACACATCGACGGCCAGGGCCGGGTGCTGGGCGGCGCCATCCTCGGCGACAAGGAGTACATCGACGGCCCGGTGCAGAAGCTGATGCGGCACACCGGCCCGGCGATGAGCGCGTTCAACGCCTGGGTGCTGGTGAAAGGCCTTGAGACGCTTGCCGTTCGGGTCGAGCACAGCAACTCCTCGGCGCAGCGCATCGCGGAATTCCTGGAAACCCATCCGGCGGTGAGCTGGGTCCGCTACCCGTATCTGCCGTCGCACCCGCAATACGACCTGGCCAAGCGCCAGATGTCCGGGGGCGGAACAGTGATCACCTTCGCGCTCGACTGCCCCGACGCTTTGGCCAAGCGGCGGGCCTTCGAGGTGCTGGACAAGCTGCGGCTGATCGACATCTCCAACAACCTGGGCGACGCGAAATCCCTTGTCACGCATCCCGCGACGACGACGCACCGGGCGATGGGACCCGAAGGCCGGGCGGCGATCGGGCTGGGTGACGGCGTGGTCCGGATTTCGGTGGGCCTGGAGGGCACCGACGACCTGATCGCCGATATCGACCAGGCTTTGAGCTAGTTGAAGAGCTAGCCGGCCTGCTTCTCGGCGGCCTCGATGCGCTCGGCCGCCGCCAGCGTCCCCTCCTGCGCCTGCCGCTCGACCCAGTCCACCACCGGCCGGGCGTACATCATCTGGCTGGTGATGGCCATCTGGCCGCGGGTGCGGCCGAGGAAGGAAATCCCCCAGGAGAACATCGCCGCGATGCGGTTGCGGTGGCCGACCAGGTAGTACAGGTGCAGCAGCAACCAGGCCAGCCAGGCGATGAAGCCGCCGAACTCCAGCTTGCCCACCTGCGCGACGGCGCTGTACCGGGAGACCAGGGCCATGCTGCCCTTGTTCAGGTATTTGAACGGCTTGCGGTTTGCGGGGTCGTCGGTGCCCTTCACCGCGTGTTTGATCAGCGTGGCGGCGTAGTGGGCGCCCTGGATCGCGCCCTGGGCCATCCCGGGCACGCCGGGCACCGACATCAGGTCCCCGACGACGAACACGTACGGATGCCCCTTGACCGTGAGGTCGGGCTCGACGACCACCCGTCCGGCGCGGTCGGTCTCGGTCCCGTCGGACTGCTCGGCGATGATCTTGCCCAGCGCGCTGGCCTGCACACCGGCGGCCCACACCTTGCAGGCGCACTCGATGCGCCGCTCGCCGCCGTCCTTCTCCTTAATCGTGATGCCCATGTAGTCGACGGTGGTCACCATCGCGTTGAGCTGCACCTCGACGTCCATCTTCTCCAGCCGGCGTTGCGCCTTGAGGCCGAGCTTGGGACCCATCGGCGGCAACACCGCGGGCGCCGCGTCGAGCAGGATGACCCGGCATTCGCTGGGCGTGATGGTCCGGAACGCCCCCGCCAGCGTGCGCTCGGCGAGCTGGACGATCTCGCCGGCGAGCTCGACCCCGGTCGGCCCGGCGCCGACCACCACGAACGTCAGGCGGCGCTGCCGCTCGGCCGGGTCGGTGGCGACCTCGGCGGCCTCGAACGCGCCGAGGATGCGCGCCCGCAGCTCGAGGGCGTCGTCGACGCTCTTCATGCCGGGCGCGAAGGCGGCGTAGTCGTCGTTGCCGAAATAGGACTGCTGCGCGCCGGCCGCCACGATGAGGCTGTCGTATGGGGTCACCGTCTGCATGCCCATCAGGTGCGACGTGACGGTCTTCGCCGTCAGGTCGATATCGCTGACGTCGCCCCACAGCACGCGGACGTTCTTCTGCTTGCGCAGGATCAGCCGGGTGGTCGGGGCGATGTCGCCCTCGGACAGGATGCCGGTGGCCACCTGGTACAGCAACGGCTGGAACAGGTGGGTCGTCGTCCTCGAGATCAGGGTGACGTCCACGTCCGCCCGTTTGAGCGCCCTGGCCGCGTTCAGGCCCCCGAATCCGCTTCCGATGATGACGACGCGATGCCGCGACATGCTCATCCCCTCACCGTACGACCCCGCCGCGCCGCCGCTAGAACGGCCACCCGTTGGAGTTGTCCTTGAATTTGCCGTTCAGCGCGGTGCAAAAATCGTCGGCCGTGCCGGCGAGCAAGACGTAGTAGGTCTCGCCGCGGCGGCTCTCGAAGGTGTTGGGGGTGCTCCAACCGCTGTTGCACAGCGAGTTCTGCGCGCCGGCGGTGGACCTGCGCCAGTTCGTCTTCGCGCAGCCCGCCAGCGCGTCGACGTTGGGCGTCGCGCTCTTGGCCGCGACCACCATCGCGCCGCCCCATTGCCCGTCGGCGCGCCGATAGGCGCGCGCCCCGAATCCGGCGTTGTTGGTCTGGCAGGCCAGCGCGCGGCGCATCAGCGAGAAGGGCGCGGCCAGTTGGGAATTGGCGCTCGCGGCCGCGGCCGTGATGAATTGCGCCGCGTCCGAGCCGTCGACCTCCTGCACGTTCGGGGTGCCGAAGCTGAACAGCTGCTGCGCGATCCCGGCGTTGCTGCCGCCGCCGATGATCGGCCCGCCGCCGCTCGACGTCATCGCCGGCAGCGCGGAACTGGGATCGGCGCCCGCCGGTGCGACACCGGCGGCGGCGCCCAGCGCAAGCACGGCCAGCACCCGGCGGAGCGCGGTGAGTCTCATGCCCTCATTCCAGCACGTGCGCGCGGGTCATGTCAGCGGAAGGCGTCGCTGCCGGTGAACGCCTGGCCGAGCACCAGCTGGTGCATCTCGGGCGTGCCCTCGTAGGTGAGCACCGACTCCAGGTTGACCATGTGCCGGATCACCGGGTATTCGAGCGATATCCCGTTGCCGCCCAGGATGGTTCGCGCGGTGCGGCAAATCTTGATGGCCTCCCGGGTGTTGTTCAGCTTGCCGAAGCTGACCTGCTCGGGCCGCAGCCCGGCGCCGTCCTTGAGGCGGCCGAGGTGCAGCGACAGCAGCTGACCCTTGTGCAGCTCGACCGCCATGTCGACGAGTTTCGCCTGCGTCAGCTGGAATCCGGCGATCGGGCGCCCGAATTGGGTGCGCTGCGTGGCGTAGTCGAGCGCGGCCTGCCAGGCCGAGCGCGCCGCGCCCATCGAACCCCAGATGATTCCGTAGCGCGCCTCGGACAGGCACGACAGCGGCCCCCGCAGCCCGTTGGCCTCGGGCAGCATCGCGGACTCGGGCACCCGCACGTCGTCGAGCACCAGCTCGCTGGTGATCGAGGCGCGCAGCGACAGCTTGTGGTGGATGGTGTTGGCCGAGAAGCCCGGCGTCTTGGTGGGGACGATGAAGCCGCGGACGCCGTCGTCGGTGGCAGCCCACACGATTGCGACGTCGGCGACCGAGCCGTTGGTGATCCACAGTTTGCGGCCGTTCAGCACCCAGTCCGAACCGTCGCGGCGGGCGCGGGTCTTCATCGCGGCCGGGTCGGACCCCACGTCGGGTTCGGTCAGCCCGAAGCACCCCAGCAGTTCGCCGGTGGCCATGCCGGGCAACCACTCCTGCTTCTGCTCCTCCGACCCGAAATTCCAGATCGCGAACATCGCCAGGGACCCCTGCACCGAGACCATCGACCGAATGCCGGAGTCGGCGGCCTCGAGCTCGGTACAGGCCAGGCCGTAATGCACCGATGAGGCCCCGCCGCACCCGTAGCCCTCCAGGTGCATGCCCAGCAGGCCGAGCTGGCCGAATCCCTTGGCCAGTTCCCGCACCGGCAGGTCACCGATCTCGAACCACTCCGCGACGTAGGGCAGCACGTGTTCGGCGCAGAACTCCCTGACGGTGTCGCGCACCGCGAGCTCGTCGCTGGACAGGGAGGCGTCCAGGCCCAGGGGGTCATACCGGTCGAAGGCGGGGGGTTTTTTGGTGCTCATGGCTTTCAGCCTGCCACTAGCCGGCCCTCGGCAAACCCGGCCGGTAGTCTCGCTGCATGCGACGGCCTCTGTGGCTCGTCGTGGACGTCGCCTGCGTGCTGGTCTTCTGCGCGGCCGGGCGCCGCAGCCACGACGAAGGACTCGACATCGCCGGCGTGGCGACCACCGCGTGGCCGTTCCTCACCGGGACCGCCGTCGGGTGGCTGGCGTCCCGCGCCTGGCGGCGCCCGACCGCCCTGGTGCCGACCGGGGTGGTCGTGTGGCTGTGCACGGTGGTGGTCGGCATGGTGTTGCGCAAGCTGAGTTCCGCGGGCGTCGCGGCCAGTTTCGTGGTGGTGGCGGCGTCGGTCACCGCGTTGTTGTTGCTCGGCTGGCGCGCGGTCGTCGGGCTGAGCGTGCGGCGCCGGTCCGGCGTCTGACCATGGCGACGGCGGCGGGCGTGGCGGTGACCGCGGCATTCGGCGCCGCCGCACGGGCGGTCGCCACCAACAGGGGGTTGCTGAACGATCCGTTCGCCGAACCGTTGGTGCGCGCGGCCGGGGTGGACCAGCTCGCCCGCGTGATCGACGACGACCGGTTCGCCGCGGAGGACGCGGGCGGCCCGCGGTTCCTGGACCTCTGCGCGGCGCACACCCGGTTCGTCGACGAGTTCGTCGCCGATGCCGTCAGGGGGGGCCTTCGGCAGGTGGTGCTGTTGGTGTCCGGCCTGGACACCAGGCCGTACCGGTTGTGGTGGCCGCCCGGGACGACGCTCTACGAGGTCGACCGGCCCGAGGTGCTGGACTTCAAGGCCGAGGTGCTGCGCGGCCAGGGCGCCGAACTGGCCGCGAGCCGGCGCGGGGTCGGGGTCGACCTGCACCAGGATTGGCCGGCCGCGCTGCGGCGGGTCGGCTTCGACGCCACCGCGCCCTCGGTGTGGGTCGCCGAGCAGTTGCTCATCGGCTACCTGACGCCCGCGCTGCAGGACCGGGTGCTGCAGGGCGTCACCGCGATGAGCGCCGCCGGCAGCCGGCTCGCCGCCGATCACATGCCCACCTGGACCCCGCTGCTGCTGGAGGCGGAGCGGTCCTTCGTCGATGGCTGGCGCCGCCACGGCCTGGACATCGACCTGGCCAGCCTGACGCATCCGGGCCGGTACCACTACGTCCCCGAGTACCTGGGCGCCAACGGCTGGGCGGTGGTGCAGCGCGGGGTCGGCGACCTGCTGGGCGCGATGGGGCTGCCGGCGCCGGCGCGCGGTGGGACGGAGTTCGTCCCGGAATACCTCACCGCCACACGGGTTTAGACGATCATGGCGGGTTCCAACCAGCTTCGGTTCGTGTCGGCCACGCACGACGACCCGCTGGCGCAGCCCCTGCTGGTCGAGCTGGCCGACGAGTACGCGCAGCGCTACGGCGGCACGCCGAGCACGCACCTGTCCTGGCTGCCGGTGCCGGAGGCGGAGCTGGCGGCGCCGGACGGCGGGCTGCTGATCGGGGTGCTCGACGGCGTGCCCGTCACGGGCGGCGCGTTCCGGCGCTACGACGCCGAGACCGCCGAGCTGAAACGCATCTGGACCGACCGCGCGCACCGGCGCCGCGGGTATGCCCGGATCCTGCTGGCGGCGCTGGAGGCCGAGATCGCCGCGCGCGGGTACCGGCGGCTGTATCTGATCACCGGCAACCGGCAACCCGAGGCCGAGGCGCTGTACGACGCGACCGGGTACACCCGGGTGCCCGCCGACCCGCTGCCGTCCTGGGGCCCGTTCGTCCCGATCGCATTCGAGAAGTGGCTGATTCCCGAAGGCCAGTGAATGTTATTGTTCTGCAATGGATTCCGGGCTTCAGCGTTCGGCCCGCGCCAGAGCCGCGTCGGTCGCCTCCCGGATCGGCCCCCGCCATACGTCGCCGTGGCCCGGCAGCAGCACCTCGGTGTCGAGCAGGGCGAGCGCGGACAGGGTGCGGATGCAGTCCTGCTGGCTGTAGCTGAAGATCGCCGGCAGCAGCTGCGGTCCGCGGTGGCGCAGCAGGGGATGGCCGGTGATCAGCGCGTCCCCGCTGACCAGCACGCCGTCGATCAGATACGAGCAGTGTCCGTTGGTGTGCCCGGGGCTGAAGACGGGCATCGGCTGGCCCGGCAGGCCGGCGGCCACCTCGGCCGTCAAGGGCTGGGCGGTGGGGATGCCGTCGCGGATCAGGCCGCCGCTGCGGACCACGTGGGCCGTCCACCTGGCCCACCGCGGTCGCCAAATGCGAAGCGCCACATCGACGATCGACACCTGCTCCAGGTACTCGCGTTTCGCGTGGCCCACCTCGTCGGCGTGGCAGTACACGGGGATGCCGTGCTCGCTCGCGAACCAGATAGCGGTGCCCAGGTGGTCGATGTGGGCGTGCGTCAACACGATGGCGCGCACATCGCCCGGGCCGTAACCCAGCTCGGACAGCGAGCCCAGGACGTCGTCGCGGTCCCCGGGATAGCCGGCGTCGACCAACATGACGCCGGTGTCGTCGGTGACCAGCGTCCAGTTGACCGCGTCGCCCTGGGCGAGGTGCACCGTGTCGGTGACCTGAACTAGCTCCGCCATGCCCGCGAGTGTAGGAGGAGCGATCGCAAGCGCGGCGAAGCCGGGCGCGGCGGGTCGCGACCATCGGCGGAGGAGTAGAAATAACCCGTGGCTGAACTGAAACTTGGATACAAGGCATCCGCCGAACAATTCGCACCACGCGAGCTCGTCGAACTCGCCGTCGCCGCCGAAGGTCACGGCATGGACAGCGCAACCGTCAGCGACCACTTCCAGCCCTGGCGGCACAAGGGCGGGCACGCCCCCTTCTCGCTGGCCTGGATGACCGCCGTCGGCGAACGCACCAAGCGGATCGTGCTGGGCACGTCGGTGCTCACGCCGACCTTCCGGTACAACCCCGCCGTCATCGCCCAGGCCTTCGCCACCATGGGCTGCCTGTACCCGAACCGCATCTTCCTCGGGGTGGGCACCGGCGAGGCGCTGAACGAGATCGCCACCGGATACGAAGGCGAGTGGCCCGAGTTCAAGGAACGCTACGCGCGGCTGCGCGAGTCGGTCCGGCTGATGCGCGAATTGTGGCTCGGCGACCGCGTCGACTTCGAGGGCGAGTACTACAAGACCAAGGGCGCCTCGATCTACGACGTGCCCGAGGGCGGCATCCCGATCTACATCGCCGCGGGCGGACCGCAGGTGGCCAAATACGCCGGGCGCGCCGGCGACGGGTTCATCTGCACCTCCGGCAAGGGCGAAGAGCTCTACAAGGACAAGCTGATCCCCGCGATGCGCGAGGGCGCCGAGGCGGCGGGCAAGAACGCGGATGACATCGACCGGATGATCGAGATCAAGATCTCCTACGACACCGATCCCGAACTGGCCCGGGAGAACACCCGGTTCTGGGCGCCGCTGTCGCTGACCGCCGAGCAGAAGCACAGCATCGACGACCCGATCGAGATGGAGAAGGCCGCCGACGCGCTGCCGATCGAGCAGATCACCAAGCGCTGGATCGTCGCGTCGGATCCCGACGAGGCCGTCGAGAAAGTCGGTCAATACGTCGAGTGGGGCCTCAACCACCTGGTGTTCCACGCACCGGGCCACGACCAGCGCCGCTTCCTCGAGCTCTTCGAGAAGGACCTGGCCCCCAGGCTGCGGCGACTTGCCTGAACCCTCAGCGATATACATCGCCGCTCCGGAACCGGAGACCGGCAAATCGACGCTCGCGCTGGGGCTGCTGCACCGCCTGACCGCGACCGTCGCGAAGGTCGGTGTGTTCCGGCCGATTACGCGGGTCACCGACGGCAAGGACCGGGACTACATCCTGGACCTGCTGCTGCGGCACACCACCGCGGGCGTGCCCTACGAGCAGTGCGTCGGCGTGACCTACCAGCAGCTGCACGCCGACACCGACGCGGCGATCGCGACCATCGTCGACGCCTATCACGCGATGGCCGACGACTGCGACGCGGTGGTGATCGTGGGCAGCGACTACACCGACGTGGCCCGGCCCGCCGAGCTCTCGGTCAATGCCCGGATCGCGGTCAATCTCGGTGCGCCGGTGGTGCTCACGGTCAGCGGCCGAGGCCGCACGCCGGATCAGGTGGCCGGCGTCGTCGAGGCGTGCCTGGCCGAGCTGACCGTCCAGCGCGCCCACACCGTGGCGGTGGTGGCCAACCGCTGCGAACCGGAGCGGCTGGCCGACGTCGCCGAGGCGCTGGAGGCCTTCAGCCAGCGCAGCTACGTGCTGCCCGAAGAGCCACTGCTGTCCGCCCCGACGGTGGCCGAACTCGAAACCGCGGTCAGCGGAACGCCGGTCAGCGGCGAGGCGTCGCTGCGGGAACGCGAGGTCACCGGCGTCTTGGTCGCCGGGATGACGGCCGACCACGTGCTGGAACGGCTGAGCGACGGCATGGCGGTCATCACGCCGGGCGATCGCTCGGACGTGGTGCTCGCGGTGGCCAGCGCCCATGCCGCCGAGGGTTTTCCGTCGCTGTCGTGCATCGTCCTCAACGGGGGCTTTCGGCTGCATCCGTCCATCGCGGCGCTGGTCGCCGGGCTGCGGCTGCGCCTGCCCATCGTCGCCACCACGCTGGGCACCTACGACACCGCCACCGCGGCCGCCGCCGCCCGCGGCCGGGTCACGGCGAATTCGCAACGCAAGATCGACACCGCGCTGGAGTTGATGGACCGCTACGTCGACGTCCCGGATCTGCTTGAGCGGCTTGCCATCCCGATACCCACCGTGACCACGCCGCAGATGTTCATCCACCGGCTGACGCTGCAGGCGCGGTCGGACCGCAAGCACATCGTCCTGCCCGAGGGCGACGACGACCGCATCCTCAAGTCGGCCGGCCGGGTGCTGCAGCGCCGCGTCGCCGACCTCACCGTGCTGGGCGACGAGGCCCAGATCCGGCAGCGCTCGGGTGAACTCGGGGTGGACCTCGACGGTGCGCAGGTAATCGACCCGCGCACCAGCGACCTACGCCTCCAGTTCGCCGACCAGTACGCGGACCTGCGCAAGGACAAGGGCGTCACCCTCGAGCACGCCCGCGAGATCATGCGCGACGGAACATATTTCGGCACGATGATGGTGCACAACTGCATGGTCGACGGCATGGTGTCCGGCGCCGCCCACACCACGGCGCACACCGTCCGGCCGGCCTTCGAGGTGATCAAGACCGTGCCCGATGTTTCCACCGTGTCGAGCATCTTCCTGATGTGCCTGCCCGATCGGGTGCTGGCGTACGGCGACTGCGCGATCATCCCCAATCCGACACCCGAGCAGCTGGCCGACATCGCGATCTCTTCGGCGCGCACCGCGGCGCAGTTCGGCATCGAACCGCGGGTGGCGTTGCTGTCGTACTCCACCGGTGAATCGGGCAGCGGCGAGGACGTCGAGAAGGTCAGGACCGCAACGGAATTGGTTCGGCGCCGGGCGCCGCAGCTACCGGTCGAGGGCCCCATCCAATACGACGCCGCGATCGAGCCGTCCGTCGCGGCCACCAAGTTGCGGGACTCGCCGGTTGCCGGCCGCGCCACGGTGCTGGTCTTCCCCGACCTGAACACCGGCAACAACACCTACAAGGCGGTGCAGCGCAGCGCCGGGGCGATCGCCATCGGACCGGTGCTGCAGGGCCTGCGCAAGCCGGTGAACGACCTGTCCCGGGGCGCGCTCGTCGAAGACATCGTGAACACAATCGCCATCACGGCTATCCAGGCGCAGGGCATCCGTGGCTAACTCGAATCGGGTTGTGCTGGTGATCAACTCGGGATCGTCCTCGCTGAAATACCAGCTGGTCGATCCCGATTCGGGTGAGGCCCGGGCGACCGGCAACGTGGAACGGATCGGCGAGGAGTCCTCCCCGGTCGCCGACCACGACGCGGCGCTGCGCCAGGCGTTCGACGCGCTGTCGGAGAAGGGGATCGACCTGCGTGCCTGCGGCCTGGTGGCGGTGGGGCATCGAGTCGTGCACGGTGGCAACACGTTCTACAAGCCCACCCCGGTGGATGACGCGGTGATCGACAAGCTCGACGAGCTGTCGGAGCTGGCGCCGTTGCACAACCCGCCGGCGGTGAAGGGCATCGAGGTGGCGCGCAAGCTGCTGCCCGACATTGTCCACATCGCGGTGTTCGACACGGCGTTCTTCCACGACATGCCGCCCGCGGCGGCCACCTATGCGATCGACCGTCGGGTGGCCGAACGCTGGCAGATCCGCCGCTACGGATTCCATGGCACGTCACACCGGTACGTGAGCCAACAGGCCGCCGCGTTCCTGGGCCGGCCGCTGGGCGGGCTGAAACAGATTGTGCTGCATTTGGGTAACGGCTGCTCCGCGTCGGCGATCGCCGGTAACCGGCCCCTCGACACGTCGATGGGCCTCACCCCGCTGGAGGGCCTGGTGATGGGCACCCGCAGCGGTGACATCGACCCCAGCATCGTCGCCTACCTGTGTCACACCGCGAAGATGGGCGTCGACGAGGTGGAGTCCATGCTCAATCAGCGGTCGGGGGTGCTGGGCCTGTCCGGCGAGCGGGACTTCCGAAGGTTGCGCGAGATGATCGAATCCGGAGACGGCGCGGCGCAATTGGCCTACAGCGTGTTCACCCATCGGCTGCGTAAATACGTTGGCGCCTACCTGGCGGTGCTGGGGCACACCGATGTCATCACCTTCACCGGCGGCATCGGGGAGAACGACGCGGCCGTGCGCCGCGACGGACTGGCTGGGCTGGAAGAGTTGGGCATCGTGCTCGACCAGCGCCGTAACCTGGGCGGCGGCAAGGGCGCCCGGCAGATCTCCGCCGAGGAATCTCCGGTCGCCGTGCTGGTCATCCCGACCAACGAGGAGCTGGCCATCGCCCGCGACTGTGTGAGCGTGTTAAGCGGTTAGGAAGCCCAGGCTCTTTCGCCCGGCGCCCACCGACGGCGTGGGATCCGCTCCGACCGTCCGCACCAGCAATTCGTGGTACACGTCGCGAAAGTCGGTGGTGTACTTCAGGTCCCCGTTGTCGAGGTCGGTGAGGCTGGGCTCGTCGCCGTAGAAACCGCCCCGAACGGGTGTGCCGGCAACGAAGACGGGCCCGGCCGTGCCGTGATCGGTGCCTTGGGAGGCGTTGGCGCGCACCCGGCGGCCGAACTCCGAATACGCCATCACGACGACGTTGCGGTCGCCCACCTCCCGCAGGAATTTGGTTACCGCGTCGTCGAACGTCCCGAGCAGGCGTTGCTGTGTGTCGCGCTCTGAAGCGTGGGTGTCGAAGCCACCCAGTTGCACCGTGTACACCCGCGTCGGCACGCGAGACTTCACCGCTTCGGCCACCATGCCCAGCTGCGTCGAGAGCGAATTACGCTGTTGTCCAGCGACTTTGATCGATTCAAACGCCTTGGCGGTGGTGCGTGCGGCCCGGTAGGCCTTGCACACCGCGGCCATCGCGGGGGTGTCGTCGGGGTCGCCGGTGCCGAGCGCCTCCATCAGCGCGTCTGCCCCCCGCCCCGCCGGCGCCGAAGCGGTGGAAAGCGCCGCGGCGGTGAACTTTTCCCCGACCGCCAGCGGCGGGAGGACGGGACCGATGTTGACCGCGCGCAGCGGGTCGTCGCCGGTTGCATCGAGCCAGCGGCCGATCCAGCCGGTCGACACGGGCTCAGCCGGCGACGCCGTTTGCCAGATATCCATCGACCGGAAGTGGCTGTGGTCGGGCCGCGGATAGCCCACGCCGCGCACGATGGCCAGCTGCCGGCCGCCCCACAACTGGGCCAGACCCTTGAGCGCGGGGTTGAGACCCAGCGTCTCGTCGAGGCGCAGAACCTCGCCGGGGCCGTAGGCGAGCTCGGGCCGGGCATCGTGATAGGCGTTGTCCCCGTAGGGGATCAGGGTGTTGATGCCGTCGTTGCCGCCGTACAGCGTCACGAGCACCAGCACGCCGGCGCCGTCGGACAGCGGCCGGTCCTGGGCCGCGCGCATCAGGTCGGGCCAGCTGACCGCCACGGCCGTCGACAACAGGCCGGCCGCGCCGACGCCCGCGCTGGCGACCAGGAACTTGCGGCGGTTCATCTCGGGCATTTTCGGATCTCGTTAGGACGTCAGGTATTCGGGCGTGTTAACGGCGGCCGCCACCAGCAGCGGCGGGGTGCCGGTCAGCGGTCGCAGCGCGGCGGCGGTCCGGTCCGACCAATCTCCGACGCCGAACAGGTAGCCGACCGCGTCGATGCGGTCACCCCGGGCGGCGCCCTCGATGCCGGACAGGTCGCCGGCGTGTGCCAGCCGGCCGGCGATCCGCAGCCGCGCCTCGGCGCTGGCGGTGGACAGCCATACTTGGCCCTGCGGCCAGCCGCCCACGCTCGGGGGATAGAAGGGCCGCTGCCCGAGCGCGCGCAGCGCGCCGTCGGCGACCTGCCGCGTGGATGCGTCGACGGGTACCCGCAACGCGCGCATCACACCGACGAGCCATTCGACCGGGGGGTTGACGACAGTGGCACGGCCGCCGGTGAATTCGTCGTCGGTGAGGATGGCCCGCGTGAGCGCGCCCAGGTCGCGGCTCGGCCCGTAGGCGGAGACCAGCCGGTCGAGCGCGTGGCCCGACGGCGGATCGTCGGAGGCCAACTGCTGCCACAACCGTCCGGCAACGTACTCCGCCGACTTGGGCTGCGCCAGCACCGCATCGCAGAATCCCGCGGCGTCGAAATCGCCGGTCTGCCCGAACAGCTTCTTGGCCGAGCCGTCGTGGCGCCGCGGTGCCATCGAGGTGCGGCCGTCCTCTCCGATCACCCACCCCGTCAGCGCGCGGGCGCCGTTGCGTACGTCGTCCTCGGTGTAGCCGTTGCCGTGGCCAAGGGCGAACAGCTCCATGAATTCCCGCGCGAGGTTCTCATTGGGCGCCTTGGCGGTGCTGCGCTGCCCGTCCAGCCAGCGCAGCATCGCCGCGTCGGTCAGCATCGTGTAGGCCAGGGTGCGGAAGTCGCCCAGCGACAGGCTCCGCAGCTTCTGGTTCTGTGCGGCCATGTACGCCGCCACCCGCACCTTTTGCGCCGAGGTGGCGAAGTGGTTGTGCCACAACAGGGTCAACTTCTCCCGCAACGGCTGCCGCACGCTGACCATGCGGCGCAGCCACCAGTCGGTGAGCGCTCCCTGTTGTTCGGACAGCTGCTGGTTGTATTGCTTGCGCGCCGCGGGCGCGGCGCCCTTTCCCGGCGGTCGGGGCGGCGGCAGGGTGGGCATCGGGGTGGCGATCGCGCCGGGGTCGGCGTCGGGGTTCGCGGCCAGCATGGCGTCGACGTGACTTGCCCAGTCGTCGCTCAGCGCGGCGTCCACCTCGGGTCCGGTCACCCCGAACCCGGCCCGACGCAGCGCGCGGGCCGTGGTGATCCATGCGGTGGACTGCCCAGGCATGCGTCAACTGTGCGGCATGTACCTATGTTTTCCCTGTGGATGGCCGCGCACCCCGGCCGCCGCCGCGGTGGGAATCTGCCCGGCATGGAAAAACCGTTCATCGGCAGCGAGGCCCTGCGGTCACGCGCGCTGAGCCGCCACGAACTGCGGGCGCGTTATCGCGCCGTCTTTCCGAACGTCTACGTATCGAATGACGCCCGTCTCTCGCTGGAGCAGCGCATTCGGGCGGCCTGGCTGTGGTCGGGGCGCCGAGGCACGGTGGTCGGGGCGGCAGCCGCTAGATTGCATGGGGCCGAATGGATTCCCGACGATGTGCCCGTCGAGCTGGCGCACACCAACGGCCGCCCGCCGCCCGGCGTGCTGACGCGGCGCGGCGCCTTGCTCGACGGCGAGACGCAGATGATCGGCGGCTATCCGGTGAGCACGCCCGAGCGCACCGCCTTCGACATCGGCCGGCGCGGCGCGGTGCGCTCGGCCGTGGCGCGGCTGGACGCGCTGGCCCGGGCGACGGGTTTCAAGGTCGACGACGTGGTGCGCGTCGCGCGACGCCATCCCGGCTCACCCGGCCTGCGGCGGCTGGAAGCCGCGCTGGAGTTGGTCGACCCGGGTGCCCAATCGCCAAGGGAGACCTACCTGCGGCTGCTCCTGATCGACGCGGGCCTGCCGCGGCCACAGACCCAGATACCGGTGTTGGGTGTGGACGGAATTCCGGTTGCCTATCTTGACCTCGGCTGGGAGGAGGACATGGTGGCCGTCGAGTACGACGGCGACCAACACCGCACCGACCGGCGGCAGTACATCAAAGACATTCGCCGGACCGAAATGCTGGAACGGATGGGGTGGATCGTCGTCCGGGTCGTCGCCGAGGACCGTCCCGCAAGCATCGTCCGCCGGGTGCGGGCGGCTATGACGAAATCGGCAGTGAATCCTCGGCATCGCGCGTGAGCTGGTGGTGGCCTTTGTCGGCGTGTCGCCGCCCTGGACGCACACGCGATCGGGCGAACACGCGAAGAGGGCAGGGCAAAAGCCCTAGAACGTGCTGGTCGGCCGCACCTTGTTGGCCATGTCCACCAACGCGTAGCGATGCCGTTGGGTGGGCGCGACCCGGGCCAGGTTGCGCAGCGCGGCCTCGACGCCAAGCCGCAGCCCGTGCTCGGTGAACGGAAATCCGAGGATGTGGTTGGTGCTGGCCTCGTTGTCCTCCAGCCAGTCCATCGCGCAACCCAGCACCAGCGCGCGGATCTGCAGCACCCGGGGTTCGGTGGGCGGCAGCGCCTCGACCCGCCGGGCGGCGTCGCGGATGTCCTCCTCGCTGATCTCGCTCTTCGACCGGCCGGACAGCAGGGTCACCGCGCTGGTCAGGCGCGCGGTGGTGAAATGCCTTGAGGTGGGCGGTACCTCGTCCAGCGTGCGCACCGCGGCGGCTCGATCGCCCTCCGTTGACAGCCATCGCGCCAGCCCGAAAGCCGCCGAGATCACGCCGTCGTTGGTCTTCCACACCGTCTGGTAATACTTCTGCTCGTCGACGTCCCCGGCCAGCTCGGCCGTGGCGGCCAACGCCAGCTTGGGCGCCAGCTCGCCCGGGAAGGTGTCCAGCACCTCGGTGAAATGCGTTGTGGCGGAGTCGTAGTCGCCGGTGAGAAGCTCGGCGACGGCCCGGTACCAGACCAATCGCCACTGCCAGCCCACCCGCTCGGCCAGATCGTCCAGCTTCCGGGTGGCCTTGGCGACGTCGCCCAGGTCCAGCAGCGCGCGGACCTCCATCAGCGGCAGTTCGATCGACTCGGACACCTCGACGCCGTCGGCGTCCAGCGTGCCGTGGCGGGCCGCGCGCAAGGAGTCCAACGTCTGCACGGGCTGGGACAGCACGGTCGCCTGCAGGACCGGCGCCGCGACGTCGGCCGGGTCGACGAGCGGCACCTGCAGCGCGGTCACGATCTCCCGGGCCGTCAGCCGCTCGGAGTGCACCTGGCCGTCCAGGTAGACGTCGGTGTGCGCGACCAGCAGGTCCACCCCGAACGTGGAGCGGCTGGGGCTGAAGATGGTCGACAGCCCGGGCCGCGGCACCCCGGTGTCCTGGGCGACCACCTCCCGCAGGACGCCCATCAGCTGGGCGGAGAGCTCCTCGGTGCTGGCGAACCGGCGCCGCGGGTCCGGGTCGGTGGCGCGGCGCAGCAACCGGCGGTACGAGTCGTATTCCTTGAGCACCGGGTCGTCTTCGGGCAGGCCGTCGACGTAGCGGCCGTTGCGGGTGGACAGGTTCACCGTCAGCGCCGCGAGCGTGCGCCCGACGGTGTAGATGTCGGTGGCGACGGTCGGGCCGGTCCGCACGATCTCCGGCGCCTGGAAGCCGGGCGTGCCGTAGAGGTAGCCGAACGAGTTGACCCGCGACACCGCGCCCAGGTCGATCAGCTTCAGCTGCTCCTCGGTGAGCATGATGTTCTCCGGCTTGAGGTCGTTGTAGACCAGGCCGATGGAGTGCAGGTACGTCAGCGCCGGCAGGATCTCCAGCAGGTAGGCGATGGCCTCGGCGACCGGCAGCTTCTTGTCCTTGCCGTGCTTGAGCGGCTGCCCGCCGATGTACTCCATGACGATGTAGCCGACCGGATTGCCTTGCCGGTCCTTGTGTTCCACGAAGTTGAAGATCTGCACGATCTGCGGGTGCACCACCTCGGCCAGGAACTGCCGTTCGGCCATCGCGATCGCCTGCGCCTCCGCGTCACCGGAGTGGACCAAGCCCTTGAGGACTACCGGGCGGTCATTGACGTTGTGGTCGACCGCCAGGTACACCCAGCCCAGGCCGCCGTGGGCGATGCAGCCCTTGACCTCGTACTGGCCCGCGACGATGTCACCCGGATTCAGCTGGGGCAGAAACGAATACGCGCTGCCGCAGGCGGGGCACCAGCCCTCCGACTTGCCCTTGCCCTCCTTGCCGGACCGGCCGACCGGTTTGCCGCAGTTCCAGCAGAACCGCTTGCCCTCCGGCACAACGGGATTGGTCATCAGGGCCTCGACCGGGTCGATGTCCCGCACCCGCGGAATCTCGACCAGGCCGCCGCCGAGGTGCCTGACGGGCGGCAGCACCCGCGTCCCCACCGTCAGCTGCGGATCGCTGTCCATGGTGCCCAGCGAGATGTGCGGGAAGTCGTCGTCGTCATCGTCGTCGAAGTCGGGCCGGAACAGCGCCTGGGTGGCCTGGATGCGACCCGTCGTCGGGCCGCCGCCCTGCGTGTCCGGCGGTTGGGTGCCGGGGTTCACGTCTTCGGCGGATTCCGGCTGTTCCGTCTTCTCCGGCTCGGCCATCAGTCCAGATACCTCGGCGTGGGCGGGGCGGGCGCGGGCCCCAGCACCGTCAACCACTTGCGGTACAACGTGTTCCACGTGCCGTCCCGGCGGATCCGCTCCAGGGTGCCGTTGACGAACCGGACCAGCCCGGTGTTGGTGAGGTTGATCCCGATGCCGTAGGGCTGGGTGGCCATGTTGGGCCCGACGATGTGCAGGTAGGGGTCCTCTTCGACCAGCCCGGCGAGGATCGAGTCGTCGGTGCTGACGGCGTCGATCTCGCGCTGCTGCATCGCCACAAGGCAGTCGGCCCAGTTGACCACCGACACGACCACCGGCGGCGGGTCGATCTGGCGGATCCGGTGCAGCGAGGTGGTGCCCTTGGCCACGCACACGCGCTTGCCGGACAGGTCGCCCACCTTCGCGATCGACGAATCCCGCGGCGCCAGGATGCGCTGGTTGGCGTCCAGGTAGACGGTCGAGAAGTTGACCTGCTTGCGCCGCTCGCAGGTGATGGTCATGGTCTTCACCACGACGTCGACCTCGGAGCGCTGCAGGGCGGTGACGCGCTCGTCGGATGACAGGATGCGGTACTCGACGTGCGAGGGGGCGCCGAAGATGTCGCGGGCGATCTCGCCGGCGATGTCGACGTCGAAACCGGTGATTTCGCCGGTGATCGGGTCGCGGAAGCTGAACAGGTTGCTGCCGATGTCCAGCCCGACGATCAGCCGGCCGCGGGCGCGGATGTCGGCGACCGCGGCGTCCGCCTCGGCCTTGTTCGGGAAGGGCCGCAGGCTCGCCGTCAGGTCGCAGTTCTGGCTGCCGTCGTCCGCCGGCAGCGGCGGCTCCGGCGGCAGCTGCTGCATGCCGACCGGGGTGGGCGGCGGCAGCGTCGGCACGGTGGCCACCGTCAGCTGTTCGGTGTGCGCGCACCCCGCCAGCACCCCCACGGTTGCCAGCGCGGCGAGCGCGGCGAGCGCGCGCGGCATCATCGATACTCTTTCAGCCGCGGCCACAGGCCCAGCGCCACCGCGATGGCGGCGCCGAGGCTGAGCACCACCCCGCCGACCTGGGCGCCGGACAGCCCGCTCCGCGCGTTGAGGACGTCGTTGCGCAGGTGCGTGCGGCTCTGGTCCATGGCCTTGACCAGCTGGTCCTCGAGCTTGTCGAACGCCGGCGTGGAGTCGTTCTCGCTGCTGCCCAGCGCGACCTGGGTGGCGGCCCGGTAGTTGCCCACCGAGATGTAGGAGTTGATCCGGTCGTTGGCCTGCCGCCAGCGCAGCAGCAGCTGGTCGGCGCCTTCGAGGTCGGGCTTGTCGACGGCGTCGCTGCGGACCATGTACTGGTCGAGCTGGGAGTGCATGGAGTCGATGCGCTGATAGAACGACTGCTTGCGCTTCTCCTCGTCCCCGCGGCGAATCAGCGACAGCGTCTCGTCGGCGCGCGCCTGCTGCGCGGTGATCGCGACGTTGGTCACGATCCGCAGCGAGTCCGCGGCGGTGTTCTTGGCGCTCCGGCTGGCGGCCGTGGAGATGGTCAACGCAGTTCCGACCCATACCACCATGACGAGAATAGCGAGGCCGCCGACGACCAGGCCCGGGTTTATTCGGCGCCGGGTGCGGCGGGCCAGCCACCGATGGGCGAAGGCCCCGAAGACCGCGGTGGCGCTGACCACCAGGATGACCGGCGCCGGGATCTGCGTGGACGCGGTGGTTTCCGCGTCCACCCGCTCCGAGGTGGCCTGATACAGCTGTGCGGCGTCAGGCAGGATCGTCGACTGCATCAGCCCCGAGGCCTCCGACAGGTACGACGACCCGACGGGATTGCCCTCCCGGTTGTTGGTACGTGCGATTTCGATCAGGCCGGTGTAGACGGCGAGTTCGGCGTTGATCCGGCCCAGCAGCTGCACCAGCGGTTCGTCGGTGAGCCCGCTCGACGCCCGGGTCACCGCCACCGACGCGTCGGTGATCGCCTGCTCGTAGCGCTGCCGCACCGGTGGCGGCTCGGCCTCGGCGATGAACGCGGTGGCCGCCGCCGCGTCGGCGACCGACAGCGTGGTGTACAGCCGCCCGGCGGCGAACGACAGCGGCTCGGTGTGGTTGAGCACCGTGGTCAGCACCTGCTGGCGGTGGTTGATGGTGGTCGAGGTGGCGAAGGCGCAGATACCGCCGAGCACGGCCAGCACGATGCCGATGGTCAGGATGCGGCCGGGCGTGGTGGAGATGAACCACCAGCGCGGATGGGCTGGTTCGGCCGGCGACCGCGACCCCTGCGGCTCCGTCGACGGGTGCGCCAGCTCAACCGTCACGTCGAATCAGCCCTCATCTTTCGCGACCACTGGAACGCTTCACGAACTCAATAAGCGAATTCTAAGAGGATGTTGCGGCGGATGGGTGGAGGCAGACCAATTGACCAGCGATCACGTGCCTATCCTGAACTCGTGCAGGGCGACGGTGACGGTTGGGTGGTATCCCGCAGCGGCGCCCACTATTGGGGCCGGTTCGGCGCGGCGGGCCTGCTGCTGCGGGCCCCGCGGCCGGACGGCAGCCCCGCGGTGCTGCTGCAGCACCGCGCGGTGTGGAGCCATCAGGGCGGGACGTGGGGCCTGCCCGGCGGCGCCCGCGACAGCCACGAGTCGCCCGAGGAGACCGCCGTTCGCGAGGCGCACGAGGAGGCCGGCCTGCCCGGCGAGCTGCTGACGGTGCGCTCGACGGTCGTCACCGCCGAGGTCACCGGGCTCGGCGGCGCGCGCTGGACCTACACCACGGTGGTCGCCGACGCGGCCGAGTTGCTGCCCACGGTGCCCAACGGGGAGAGCGCCGAGATGCGCTGGGTCGCCGAGGACGAGGTGGCCGAGCTGCCACTGCATCCGGGTTTCGCGGCGAGCTGGCAACGGCTGCGCAGCGCCACGGCGCTGCTGCCGCTGGGCGACGCCGACGAGCGACGCCGGCACCTGCCGCGCACGATCGAGATCGAGGACGGCGTCTTCGTCTGGTGCATGCCGGGCCCCCCGCTCGAGGCCGACGAGACGCCGGCGCATCCCCGGATCAATTCGCTGCTGCAAGCGCTGAGCTGAGCCGTTGCGCCGCGTCCCGCGGGTCTTCGGCCGCGGTGATCGCGCGCACCACCACGACGCGTCGGGCGCCCGCGGCGAGCACCTCGGGCAACCGCTGGGCGTCGATGCCCCCGATCGCGAACCACGGCTTGTGTCCGCCGATCGCGGCGGCCGCCCGCACCAGCGCCAGTCCCGGCGCCGCGCGGCCCGGTTTGGTGGGGGTTGGCCAGCACGGGCCGACGCAGAAGTAATCGGGCCCGGCGGGCCCAGAAGAACGAGCCGCCGCGGTCGCCTGGTCGGCGTCGTGGCTGGACAGGCCCAGCAGCGTGTCCGGCCCGACGAAATCGCGCGCGATGTGCGGCGGCAGGTCGCCCTGCCCCAGATGCAGCACGTCGGCGCCGGCCGCGCGGGCGATGTCCGCCCGGTCGTTGACTGCGAACAGCGCGCCGTGCCGGCGGGCCGCGTCGGCCAGGATCTCGCAGGCCGCCAGCTCGTCGCGCGCCTCGAGGGGCCCGAACCGCTGCTCCCCGGGCGACCCCTTGTCGCGCAGCTGAATGATGTCGACCCCGCCGGCCAGCGCGGCGTCGGCGAACTCGGCCAGATCGCCCCGCTCCCGGCGCGCGTCGGTGCACAGATACAACCGCGCGGCCGCCAGCCGATCAACTCGTTGATGCACACCGCGACGCTAGCGCGCTAGCGTGGAGGCCGAAGAACCATACAGACACGGGAGTCCCGGGAACGGGGTCTGAGAGTGGGCGCGCCTGCCCTTACCGTCACACCTGATCCGGGTCATGCCGGCGAAGGGAGGCCAACATGCCAGCAGACCGCGGGTCGTTGGCGGTCATCGGCGGCGGCGTGATCGGGCTGTCGGTGGCGCGCCGCGCGGCGCAGGCCGGCTGGTCGGTGCGGGTGCACCGCACCGCCGACAAGGGCGCGTCCTGGGTCGCCGGCGGCATGCTGGCCCCGCACAGCGAAGGCTGGCCCGGCGAGGAACGGTTGTTGCGGCTGGGCCTGGAGTCGTTGCGGCTCTGGCGCGAGGGCGGCTTCACCGACGGGCTGCCGCCGCACGTGGTGACCGCCCGGGAGTCGTTGGTGGTGGCCGTCGACCGGGCCGACGTCGCGGACCTGCGCACCGTCGCCGACTGGTTGTCCGCGCAGGGGCACCCGGTGGTCTGGGAGTCCGCGGCGCGGGATTTGGAACCGCTGCTGGCGCAAGGCATCCGGCACGGCTTTCGCGCGCCGACCGAGCTGGCGGTGGACAACCGCGCGGTGCTCGACGCGCTGTCGACGGAATGCGAACGCCTCGGGGTGCGCTGGGCGCCGCCGGCGCGCGACCTGTCGGCGGTCGACGGCGATGCGGTCGTGATCGCCAACGGCATCGACGCTCCCGCGCTGTGGCCCGGGCTGCCGGTGCGCCCGGTCAAGGGCGAGGTACTGCGGCTGCGCTGGCGGCGCGGCTGTATGCCGGTGCCGCAGCGCGTCATTCGCGCCCGCGTGCACGGGCGGCAGGTGTACCTGGTGCCCCGCGCGGACGGCGTGGTCGTCGGCGCCACCCAGTACGAGCACGGGCGCGACACGGCCCCGGTGGTCTCGGGGGTGCGCGACCTGCGCGACGACGCCTGCGCGGTGTTGCCGGCGCTCGGCGAATACGAACTGGCCGAGTGCGCCGCCGGGCTGCGCCCGATGACACCCGACAACCTGCCCCTGGTGCAACGCCTGGACGAGCGAACCCTGGTGGCCGGCGGCCACGGCCGATCGGGGTTCCTGCTCGCGCCGTGGACCGCCGAACAGATCGTGTCCGAACTGGCCCCGGTGGGAGCCCGGTCATGATCGTCGTGGTCAACGAACGCAAGCTCGACGTCGACGAGCGGACCACGGTGGCCGCGCTGCTGGAGTCGCTGGGCTACCCGGACCGCGGCGTCGCGGTGGCCATGGACGACGCGCTGCTGCCCCGCTCCAGTTGGACGACAACGCTTTTCGATGGTGCTCGGCTCGAGGTGGTGACGGCGGTGCAGGGTGGCTGACTCTTCGAAACTCACCATCGGTGACCGCAGCTTCGCCTCGCGCCTGATCATGGGCACCGGGGGAGCGACCAGCCTGGCCGCGTTGGAGGAGGCGCTGGTCGCGTCGGGCACCGAACTGACCACCGTCGCGATGCGGCGGGTCGACGCCGAGGGCGGGACCGGGCTCCTGGACCTGCTCAACCGGCTCGGCATCACGCCGCTGCCCAACACCGCGGGGTGCCGCAGCGCGGCCGAGGCGGTGCTCACCGCGCAGCTGGCCCGCGAGGCGCTGAACACCAACTGGGTCAAGCTGGAGGTGATCGCCGACGAACGCACGCTGTTGCCCGACGCGGTCGAATTGGTCCGGGCGGCAGAACAATTGGTCGACGACGGCTTCGTCGTGCTGCCCTATACCAACGACGACCCGGTGTTGGCGCGGCGGCTCGAAGACGCCGGATGCGCGGCCGTTATGCCGCTCGGTTCGCCGATCGGCACGGGCCTGGGCATCACCAACCCGCACAACATCGAGATGATCGTCGCCCGCGCCGGCGTCCCGGTGGTGCTCGACGCCGGCATCGGCACCGCTAGCGACGCCGCGCTCGCGATGGAATTGGGTTGCGACGCGGTGCTTTTGGCCACCGCGGTGACCCGGGCCGCCGATCCCGCGACGATGGCGGCCGCGATGGCCGCCGCCGTCACCGCCGGCTATCTGGCCCGCCGGGCCGGGCGGATTCCCAAGCGCTTCTGGGCGCAGGCGTCCAGCCCGCAGCGATGAAACGGTATGTGGCGCTAGGCAGTTCGATGGCCGCCGGTCCCGGCATCCGGCCGCGTGCCGCGGGCGCGCCGTTCGGCTCGGGCCGGTCGGCGCGCAACTATCCGCACCTGGTCGCGCGGCGCTGCGGCCTCGAACTGGTGGACGTCACCTTCTCCGGCGCCACCACCGCACACGTCCTCGCCGAGCGGCAGCGCGGCGCACCGCCCCAGATCACCGCCCTGGACGGCTCGGAAGGCTTGGTGACCATCACGATCGGGGGCAACGACGTCGGCTACATCCCGTTGCTGGTGGCCGCCTCGTTGCCGCGCCCGGTCAAATGGCTGCCGCTGCTCGGTGCGCGCATCACCGAACTGCTGGACTCCGACGCGCGGAACCGGGCCCTCGACGCCGTGTTCGAATCACTCTGCGCGGTCGGTCATGCGGTGCGCGAGCGCGCCCCGCGGGCCCGCGTCATCTTCGTCGACTACCTGACCGTCCTGCCGCCCGCGGGTGCGCCGGCCGCCCCGCTCTCGCCGGAGGACGCCGACCTCGGTCGCCACGTGGCCGCGACACTGGAACGGCTCACGGCCGACGCGGCGACGGAAACCGGCTGCGAAGTGGTCCGGGCCGGCGCGGCCAGCCGGGACCACCACGCGTGGTCGGCTGACCCCTGGACCACCAGACCCGGTGTGCCGCTACCGGGCCGGGCGGCGCCGCTGCACCCGAACGCCGCCGGGATGCGCGCCGCCGCCGACCTGGTGGCCGCGCTGTGCTGACGGGTCAGCCGTTGGTGCGCCACCACTGGTAGAGGGCGTTGACGTCGGAGTTGGCCGCCGTCAGATGGCCCAACACATTCTTGGCGTCGGTGGTCCAGGTCAGCGTCGCGTAGTTCTTGTAGGTGCCGCACGCGATCTGGCCGCCCGTCTGGCCGTTCTGCTTCCAGGTGCCCGGTGACTGCCCGGCGTCGCCGCAGGCGGCCAGCGACACGTCCTTGATGGTGGAACTGAACGCCGCGCCCAGGTTCGTGCCGTTGGAGAAGAGGGCGTAAACGCCGGAGCCGGGTCCGCTGGGGTCGGGGCTTTGCCCGCACAGCAGCTCGGCCAGTTCGCCGGATTCGGTCAACTCCTGCGGCTTGCAGTTGTTGAGGCCGTAGCCCTTCGACAGGTTGGCGGCCAGCGTGTTCATGTCGGCGGCGCTGCCGGTGTTGGGTTCCGCCAGCGCAGTGCCGCTACCCGCCAAAGCCAGACTGCCGGTGAGAGCCGCGGCCGACACGACTCGCAGCGTGGTGATGAGATGTGACATTTTCGTTGACTCCCTGCGGTTGTTGGTTGGATGGTGCGAAATCCCTTACCCCCCAAGGTGACCCTCAGCCGTTGGCCCGCCACCACTGATATAGCGCCGCGGCGTCGGTGTTGGGCCCGCGGATGTAGCTCAAGATGTTCTTGGAGTCCGTGGTCCAGATGATCTCGGCGGCGTTCTGATACGTCCCGCACGCCACCTGCCCGGCATTGCCGCTGTTGCTGCCCTGGTGCCAGCTGGTGGGCGACTGGCCGCTGTCCCCGCAGGTGCCCAGCACGTCGTCCTTGATGCTGGCCTTGAACGAGCCGACCAGATTCTCACCGTTGTTGAACAGGATGTACTTGGCCTGGACCGGTCCGCTCGGGTCGGGGCTCTGTCCGCAAGTCAGCGACGCCAGTTCGCCGGTGGTGATGCTCTGGGCGGTGCAGTTGTTCAGCCCGTAGCCCTTTGACAGCGACGCCGCGAGTGTGTTGATGTCCGACGAGCTACCGGTATTCGCGGGATCCGCGGTCGCGGTGGCGCTTCCCGCTAAGCCGGAAACGCCCACGAGCGCGGCGGCTGTGGCGTACCGCAGCGCGTTGCTGAGATGGGACATCCTCCGACTCCTTAGCGATTGTCACTAACTAGGGATCGTAGGGCTATGTCCTGACAAAGCAACACATTCCGCTGGCAATTGTCTGTCTGGTCATCGTTCCCGACGCCGCGGCGCAACGGGCCGTTAGCCAGCTGTTTTGAAAGATGCTGGCAGTCAGTTCTTTTCGCTTTCCTGATCGCTTTCCGCCGGCTAGCCGACGTCGAGGCCCTCACGCCGCACCCCGGCCGGGCCGGAAGGGATTTTCAAATTGCTAGTGCCGCCGCGACTGTGCTCGGGTATGGTTAGCACCGCTTTACGCCAGCTAACATCTCGGGACTGGAGAATCCATGACACAGCCGCCGGCACCGCCCCCTCCGCCGCCTGGTTACCCGCCGCAGCAGCCCGCCGGGCAAGCGCCGAATAACTATTTGGTGTGGTCCATCCTGGTGACCCTGTTCTGCTGCCTCCCGTTCGGGATCGTGGCAATTGTCAAGTCCAGCCAGGTCAACGGGCTCTGGGCGCAGGGCCGCTACGCCGAGGCGCAGGCGTCTGCCGACAGCGCCAAGAAATGGGTGATCTGGTCGGCGGTCGTCGGTGTCGTCGTCGGCATCATCTACGGCATCTTGATGGCGGTCGGCGCGCTGAACACGAACACCAACGCGGCGCTCGCCGCGATGTTCTAAGGCAGCGACCATGGTGACCCGCCTAGGGTCGGTGCCATCGGATTTGGGTGCGCCGCTGGTGGTGGCCGCATCCGCGACCCTGATGTGCGCCGCCATCTGGGCGGGTGACCCGACAACCCCCCACGGTCCGCTGCCGGTGTGTCCCACCAAGGCGCTGTTGGGGATCGACTGTCCGGGGTGCGGCAGCCTGCGCATGCTGTATTCCCTGATGCACGGCAACGTAATGGCGGCCGCCAGGTTCAACGCGTTGGGTCTGGCGGCTGTCGTACTCCTGGTGTGGGCATATCTCGCCTGGACCTATGGACGGCTGGCGGGCAGAAGGGTGCGGAGCTGGCAGCACGGCCGCTGGGCCGCGGCGGTGACCATGACGTTAGTCGTGGCGTGGTTTGTGGTGCGCAACATCCCCTTTGCCCCCTTCAACGCGCTCTACGTCTGATACCGCCGTGTCCTGATCCCAGCCGCTGGGGCCGCGGATTAACCTGGGGCGCGATGAAGAAATTCTCGGTGATCCCGGCGGCGCTCCTCGTGGTCGCGCTGGCCGCGTTCTCGGCCGGCTGCTTCCATCGGTCCGCGTCGCCGCCGGGCGGCAACCCCGCCGCGGCGGAGTTCGCCGGGGCGTTGCACGACAAAGTCACGACCGACGCGATGATGGGGCACCTGACGAAGCTCCAGGACATCGCCAACGCCAACAACGGCACCCGGGCCGTGGGCACCCCCGGTTACGAGGCCAGCGTCGATTACGTCGTAAACGCGTTGCGAGGCAGCGGTTTCGACGTGCAAACGCCGGAATTCTCTGCGCGGGTGTTTCATGGGGACAAGCCTGAGGTGACCGTCGGCAACAAGCCGGTGGAGGCCCACGCGCTCGACTTCAGCCTTGGCACCCCGCCGGAGGGGGTGAGCGGACCGCTGCTACCCGTCGGCGCCGGCCCCGCCTGTGCGGCCTCCGATTACGGCAACCTCCCGGTGCGGGGGGCCGTGGTGTTGGTGGACCGCGGCAACTGCCCCTTCGCGCAGAAGGAGGAGGCCGCGGCCCAGCGCGGGGCGGTCGCGATGATCGTCGCCGACAACGTCGACGAGCAGCAGATGGGCGGCACCCTGGGGCCGGACACAGAAGTCAAGATCCCGGTGGTGAGCGTGACCAAGTCCGTCGGCGTGCAACTGCGCGCGCAGCCGGGCCCGGCCACCATCAAGCTGAACGCCAGCGTCCAAAGCTTCAAGGCCCGCAACGTGATCGCCCAGACGAAGACGGGTTCGACGAGCAACGTCGTGATGGCGGGCGCGCATTTGGACAGCGTGCCGGACGGCCCTGGCATCAACGACAACGGCTCGGGCGTGGCCGCGGTGTTGGAAACCGCGCTGCGGCTGGGAAGTTCGCCACCGGTGCGCAACGCGGTGCGGTTCGGCTTCTGGGGTGCCGAGGAGCTCGGCCTGATCGGATCGCGCAACTACGTCGAGTCGCTGGACTTGGCCGCGCTCAAAAACATTGCCCTGTATCTGAACTTCGACATGCTCGCGTCGCCGAACCCGGGCTACTTCACCTACGACGGTGACCAGTCGCTGCCGGCGGATGTTCGCGGCCAGCCGGTGGTGCCGGAGGGTTCGGCCGGCATCGAACGCACCCTGGTCGCCTACCTGAAATCCGCCGGGAAGACCGCGCAGGACACCTCGTTCGACGGCCGCTCCGACTACGACGGGTTCACCCTCGCGGGCATCCCCGCCGGCGGCTTGTTCTCCGGCGCCGAGGTGAAAATGTCTGCGGAGCAAGCCAAGTTGTGGGGTGGGACGGCCGATCAGCCATTCGACCCCAACTATCACCAGAGGACCGACACCCTCGATCACATCGACCGGACCGCGCTGGGCATCAACGGCGGCGGCGTCGCGTATGCGGTGGGCCTGTACGCCCAGGATCTCGGCGGCCACAACGGAGTGCCGACGGCCGAGGACCGCACGCGTCACGTGCTAACCAAATCATGATCGGCCGGCTGGGCGCGACGCTGCTGCTGGCCGCCGGGCTGCTGGCGGGCTGCTCGTCGACACGGCCCGGATCTCCCGGTGCCGCACCGGATCTGGGTCGAGGCCTGGCCGCAAAGGTGACCTCGGACGCGATGTTCACCCACCTGCGCGCGCTGCAGAGCATCGCCAACGCCAACAAGGGGAACCGGGCGGACGGCACGCCGGGTTACGACGCCAGCGTCGACTACGTGGTGAAGGCCTTGCGGGACAGGGGTTTCGAGGTTTTGACGCCGCAGTTCGACCGGCTGTACAACGTGTCCCCGGGCCGACCGGCGATGACGGTCGGCGGCCGCAGCTACGCCGTCGACCAGGCCTCGCTGTTGGTCCAGACACCGCCCGGCGGCCTGACCGGTCCCGTGGTGCGGCCCAGCCATCCGTCGGGCTGCGCGGCCGGGGATTACCCCACCGCGCTGCCCAAGGGTTCGATCGCCGTCGTCGACGACGCGCGTTGTTCGGTGGTGGACAAGCAGAACAGCGCGGTGGCCAAGGGCGCGGCCGCCCTGATCGTGCTCAGCGCGCCCGCCGGCCAGGGCGCCCCGGCCACGTTGTTCAACCCCGGCTACTTCAAGCAACTGACCGTGCCCGTCGCGGTGGCCAATCCCGCGGCCGCGGCCGCACTGGGCGGCGCAGGCGCGCCCATCCGCCTGGTGCTGGACGCCCAGAACATCAAGATCACCTCGCGAAACGTGTTGGCGCAGACCAAGACCGGTTCGCCGCACGAAGTGATCGTGGTCGGCGCACATCTCGACAGCCCGCGCGGCGGCCCGGGCATCAACGACGACGGCACCGGGGTGGCCGCGGTGCTGGAGACGGCGCTGCAACTCGGCCCACTGGCGCCGGTGAACAACGCGGTGCGCTTCGCGTTCTGGGGCGCCGACGAGGACGGGCTGAACGGCGTCATGGACTACGTGTTCGGCATGGACAGCGATCAGCTCAACGACATCGCGATGTACCTGAACTTCACCACGCTGGGTTCGCCCAACGCCGGCTTCTTCACCGATGACGGCGACCAGTCCGGTCCGCCCGCCCCCGGGGTGACCTACGCGGACGTCCCCGACGGGTCGGCCGGCATCGAGCGCACCCTGGGCGGCTATCTCAATCTGGCGGGGAAGCGGCCCGCGGACATGCCGCTGAGCACCCTCGCCGACTACCACCCCTTCATGGTCGCGGGCGTGCCGATCGGGGGCCTGACGGGCGGGGCGTCACAGCAGAAGACGACCGTTCAGGCCCGCCTGTGGGGCGGCCAGGCCGGCGCCCCCTTCGACCCGAACTATCAGGGCCCGCGCGAAACCGTCGACAACATCAACCGGGACGCGTTGGCCATCATGGGTTCCGGCGCCGCCTACGCCGTGGGCAGTTACGCGGAATCCATCGGCGGCGTGAACGGCGTGCCGCCGCACGACAAACGGCATCGGACCCGGATGCCGTAACTTGTCGGTAGGCTCGGCTATGCTCGAACACATGTTCGATGGCCGGCTACACGACTATTGGGAGCCCCCGCGGTGCGAGCGGTCCCGCGCGCTGGTGGACCAGATGTCGGCGTCCTGGCGGCTGGAGGCGCAAGCGGTCGCCGGCCGGTTGGATGCGGTCGGGGAGTTGTTCGAACTGCGCCGCGCCCAGCGCGGCGAGGAGTCGGATTGGGCGGTGGACACCTGGGCGGCGGTGGGGGCCGAAGTGGCCGCTTCCCTACGGATCAGCCTGGCGATGGCGGGCAGTTTCATGCGGTACGCGTTGGCCATGCGTGAGCGGGTGCCGCACGTGGCGGCGGTGTTTCGCACCGGCGACATCAGCTACGGGCTGTTTCAGACGATCGTGTACCGCACCGATCTGATCACCGACCCGGCGGTGTTGGCCGCCGTGGACGCCGAGCTCGCCGTGCGCGCGGCGCGGTGGCCGTCGATGACCAGGGGCCGGCTGGCCGGCGAGGTCGACAAGATCGTGGCCAGGGTCGATGCGGATGCGGTGCGCCGCCGGCGCCAGTGTCAGGACGAGCGCGAAGTCCGGATCGAGGATCTCGAGGGCGGGATGTCCGAACTCCGTGGCAGCTTGTTCAGCCCGGATGCCCACGCCCTGGACAGGCGGTTGGATGCCCTGGCGGCCACGGTGTGTGAACACGACCCGCGCACTCGCGACCAGCGGCGCGCCGACGCGCTGGGCGCGTTGGCGGCCTCGGCGGACCGTCTGGGCTGCCGTTGCGGGCGGCCCGATTGCGCGGCCGGAAAGCGCCCTGCCGCAACGCCTGTCGTCATTCACGTGATCGCCGAGGAGGCCGGCATCCGGGGCCGCGGCTCGGCTCCGGCTTCGGAGGTGTCCGCGGACGGGCTGATAACCGCCGAGCTGGTGGCCGAACTGGCCGGCGCGGCCAAGCTGGTTCCGCTGGGCGCCCCGCTCGAGGCCGAGCCGCGCTACATCCCCTCGGCCAAGCTGGCCGACTTCGTGCGGTGCCGGGACCTGACCTGCCGGGCGCCGGGCTGTGACCGCCCGGCAGTCGACTGCGACATCGACCATACGATCCCGTACGCCGAGGGTGGGGCGACGCATCCGTCGAACCTGAAATGTCTTTGCCGCCAACATCATTTGCTGAAAACGTTCTGGGGCTGGCGCGACCAACAGCTGCCCGACGGCACGCTGATCTGGCGGTTGCCCGGCGGGCATACCTACGTCACCACCCCGGGCAGCGCGCTGTTGTTCCCCAGCCTGTGCGCGCCCACCGGCGACGCCCCGGTCCAGACGGCCGTTGAGCGCTGCGGCGAGCGCACCGCGATGATGCCGCGGCGCAACAGAACCCGCGCGCAGAACCGGGCCCTGCGCATCGCCGCCGAACGCCGGCACAACCGCCAGGCCCGGCTGGTCGCGCGACCCGCGGCGCCGACCGGCCCGGTGCCCGCCGGCCCCGCACCACCGGGCGACGATCCACCGCCCTTCTAGGGCACCCTCGCGTCAAGGCATGCGCGGGTTCATCATTCGACCACAGCCCATCCCACCCGGACCCATCATCTGCTGCATCATGGCGGGCATGCCGTCCCGCACGAAGCCGGTGACTTCGCGCGCGTGCGACCGGATGACGTCGGTCAGCGCCGGATCGTCGGCGGTCTCCTCGGCGATCACGCCGTTGGGGGTCAGCGTGAGTTGGCGGCGGTAGCCGCCGGCGCGGCGGAACAGGGTCGGCAGGGTCTGGCTCATGCAGCTGACTTCGGTGCCCTGATCGAGGTGGGCGTACATGCTCGAGACGTGCGCTTGCAGTTGAGCGGCGAGGTCGGGCGATGCCGACTCGGTGGTGGTGCGCACGCCGCCGGGAATGTCCTCGACCACGCGATGGATTTCGTTGTGCCGCATGAACATGTCCATGTAGCGGCTCATGTCCGTGCGACCGGCGCCCATGAAGCCGCCACAGTCCGTGAGGCGGATGGCGGGGGCGGCCAGTCCGGGGACGCCGGGACGCACATATCCCCGCCACACGATGGCGCCCGCACCGAGCGCACCCAGCGCGGCAAGCGCCGCCCGCCGCGTCACTCCAGCCATTCGCGGATCCCTTCGGTCCTGCGCACTTCAGGCAAGTCGACCAGACGCCCACCGCCCTAGCTAGGGCCAATGGTCCCTACCCCCCGTGGGTATGCGTGTGGCATCGTTGCGCGCATGACGGAAACTCCTGCAACCAGCGTCGATCATCGGTTCGGCGCGCACACCCGGCTGGGTCAAGCGGCCGCGTGGGTGGTCATCGTGGCCGGTGTCGTGTTCGTCGTCGCGGTGATCTTCTTCTCGGGCCTGATGCTGGGCTGGGCCTCGGGCAACCACTACGGCTGGCGCCACGGCTACGGCGGCGGGCGCCCCGGCACCTGCCCCATGATGGAGCAGCCCGGCGGCATGATGGGGCCGGGGATGATGGGACCCGGCGGAATGATGGGCCCCGGCGGAATGGGTCCGGGTGGTCCGGTGGCCCCGCCGCAAACGCCGACACCGACCGCGCCGCGCCCCTAGGCCGCGCCGCCGAGTTCGCTATTTCCGATCCGCACACCCGCCCGGCGTTCCCTGTTCGGCAACGGGTAAGCCGCGTGCAACCCCGCCGGCCGGCCGTCGGGACTCGCGCGCGACGGTGTTCTCATTCGTGCTGTCATAGTTAGCCAACCGCTCTAGAATGAGACCCTTTGGTGCTGCCCTGCACCCGGTCGGGATGAGGTTGGTATGAAGAGCCGTGCGCGGAATCGACGTCAGCAGGCCGGTGGCCGTCCGCGCAGGGCGGCCGCCTTGCTGCGGGGGGTGTTGAGCTGCGCGGCATCGGCAATCGTGGTGGCCGGCTGCACATCCTTCGTCGACGGGCGCGCGTTGTCCATGCTGAACGACCCGTTCCGGGTGGGTGGCCTGCCGGCGACGAACGGCCCCAGCGGGATTCGCCAGAACGCACCCGCCCCGACCGGTACCGTGGTCAACACCGACAACGGCGCGATCGACAAGTTGTCGTTGCTGTCGGTCAACGACATCGAGGAATATTGGAAGTCGGTCTACAGCCAATCGTTGAAGGGGGATTTCGTCCCGGTCGGCAAGATGGTGTCGTACAACTCCAACGACCCGGCCAGCCCGATCGTTTGCCACAACGACACCTACAAGCTCGTCAACGCCTTCTTCACGTCGCGCTGCAACCTGATCGCTTGGGACCGTGGCGTGTTCATGCCCGTCGCGCAGAAGTACTTCGGCGACATGTCCGTCAACGGCGTGCTGGCACACGAATTCGGCCACGCGTTGCAGACCATGGCGAAGCTGGTGACCAAACGCGACCCCACGATCGTGCGCGAGCAGCAGGCCGACTGCTTCGCCGGCGTCTACCTGTTCTGGGTCGCCGACGGCAAGTCGCCGCGGTTCACGCTGAGCACCGCCGACGGGCTCGACCACGTGCTGGCGGGCATCATCACCACCCGGGATCCCGTAATGGACAGCGAGACCGAGAACGACGACGAACACGGGTCGGCCCTGGATCGGATCGAGGCGTTCCAAATGGGTTTCATCGACGGCGCCTCGGCCTGCGCGGGGATCGACAAGAGGGAAATCGCGCAGCGCCGCGGCGACCTGCCCAACGCCCTGCGCGTCGACACGAGCACCGGAAACCCGGAGACCGGTGAGGTCCCGATCGACCAGGACACGCTGTCGACGCTGATGGAACTGTTGGGCAAGGTGTTCTCGCCGAAGAGCCCGCCGACGTTGTCCTTCCAGGCGGCCGATTGTGCCGACGCCAAGGCCAGCCCCCCGGCGTCATACTGCCCGGCCACCAACACGATCGTGATCGACCTGCCGAAGCTGGCAGCGATGGGCAAGGTCGCCGACGAGAACGAGCAGACCCTGCCGCAGGGCGACGACACCGCCCTGTCGGTCGTGATGTCGCGGTACGCGCTGGCCGTGCAGCACGAACGCGGGCTGGCCATGCAGAGCCCGTGGACCGCGCTGCGCACCGCCTGCCTGACCGGCGTGGTGCACCGCAAGATGGCCGAACCCATCGAGCTGTCGTCGCAGAAGCAGTTGCTGCTGACGGCCGGTGATCTCGACGAGGCGGTGGCCGGGTTGCTCACCAACCACCTCGTGGCCAGCGACGCGGACGGCACCAGCGTGCCGGCGGGGTTCACCCGGATAGCCGCGTTCCGCGGCGGCGTAGCGGGCAACATGGACGCGTGCTATTCCCGCTACCCGGGCTAAACCCCGCCCTATCAACCGATTTCGGCGAGCTTGGGTATGACTTCGTCGCCGAGGCGGCGGATGAAGCCCACGGGGTCGGGGTTGCCGGGGAACGGACCGGCGTTCACCAGCTGCACGCCCAGCCCGGCGTAGCGCTCGACCGTTGCGAAGTACCCGTCGGAATCCTCGAAGGGGTCCACGAAAAGGCCCACCGTCTTGCGGATTTCACCCGGGTCGCGGCCGACCGCATCGCAGTGCCGGTGCAGCACCTCGATCTTGTGCTTGAGTTGGTCGGGATCGGTCACGGTGCTGTTCCACACGTCGGCGTACTGCGCCACCAGGCGCAGCGTCTTCTTCTCGCCGTCCCCGCCGATCAGGACCGGCGGGCGCCGAATCGGTTGCGGCTCACAGATTGTCTCGGCCAACCGGTAGTGCTTGCCCTGGTAGGGCCCGTCGTCCGCGCTCCACATCTGCCTGCAGATCTGCAGCGTCTCCTCGAGCATCTCGAAACGCTGGCTCACCGGCGGATAGGGGAAGCCAAGGGCGGCGTGCTCGCGGTCGTACCAGGCCGCACCGAGCCCCAGCATGGAGCGGCCCTGCGACAAGACGTCCAGTGTGGTGACCGCCTTGGCCAGCATCCCCGGATAGCGATAGGTGACACCGGTGACCAGCAGGCTCAACTCGATCGTGGTCGTCTGCCCGGCCAGGAGGCCCAGCGACGTATAGCCCTCTAGGAACGGGTCCTGCGCGCGCCCCATGGCTTCCATCTGAAAGAAGTGGTCGGCCAGCGTGAACAACGTAGCCCCGCCCCGCTCGGCGGCCTTGGCCGCCTCGGCCAGCGTCGGACCCAATGCCGCCGGATCACCCGGCAGGAAATCGATGAAGTGCACTCCTAGTTCCATTGCAGCTCTTGCCCTTTCATTGTTCGGTCAAGCGCTCGAGCAGAGTCAGGGCGTCGAGAATGACGCGACGCTCGCGTTCGGAGTATCGGTCGTGGATGGCGCGGGCCAGCCACTCCTCGCGGACCTGCCGGTTACTCTCGGCGCGTCGCCGCCCCGCCGCCGTCAGCGAAATCAGTTGCCGCCGGCCGTCCTCCGGGTCGGGCGTGCGCTCGATGAGCCCCCGCTGCTCGAGCGCGGCCACGATCGTGGCTATGGACTGTGGACGCACCCGTTCGGCCGAAGCCAGGACGCTCGCCGACGAGGCCCCGTCCTTCCAGAGCCGGTTGAGCACCGCGGTCTGCGAGGGAGTCAGGTCGTCGTCGGTGGCGAGTTCCCTCAACTGACGCCGCAGGCGGCTGAACACGACCCGCAGGTCGCGGGCCGCCGCGACGGCTGACTCGGTGACGGCGTCCACACAGACAGTCTAAACTGAGCAGTCCAAACTGTCTAATTGCGGCCGAGCAGCTGCAGGGCCGCGTCGACCGCAAGCGCCGGTACGTTCAGCGTCTTGGACCGCAGATCGTGTCGCGCGCCGGCGATCTCGACGACGGCGGTGGTGCCGGTGACCAGCGCGGCGGCCGCGCGCAACTCGTCGGGTGTGCCGAAGGGGTCCGACGTTCCGTGGGTGAACACGGTCGGCACCCGGATATCGGGCAGGTGCTCGGTGCGGGCGCGCTCCGGCTTCCCCGGCGGATGCACCGGGTAGGAGAACAGCGTCAGCACGTCCACCGCGGCCTCACGGGCGGCCACCACCATGGACGTCTGCCGGCCGCCGTAGGAATGCCCGCCGGCGATCAGCGGGCCGTCGACCAGGCCGCGGCACAGCGTGATCGCCTCGACGATCCCGGCGCGGTCGGCGGCGGCCGAACCCGACGGCGGGCCCGTGGGGCGGCGCCGCCGGTAGGGCAGGTTGTACCGCACCGCGAGCCAGCCGCGCCGCGCCCATTCGTCGCAAACCTGTTGTAGCAGCGGCGAATCCCGGTTGCCGCCGGCGCCGTGGGTGAGCACCACGACGCCGGCCGGTGAGCCGTCGGGTTCGTGCGCGACGCCCGCGATCTGGTCCAGGGCAGTCATAACAGCCGGAAGAGGGGGGAGACGGGGCCGTGGCCGTGGCCCAGCGGATAGGACGCCCGCAGGCACTCGGTGACCCAGCGCTTCCCGAACCCGACGGCGTCGGGGACGGTGTAACCGTGCGCCAGGGCGCACGCGACGGCCGTGGCCAGCGTGTCGCCACCGCCGTGGTCGTTGCCGCCGGGCAACCTCTCGGCGTCGAACTCGTAGAAGGATTCACCGTCGTAGAGCAGGTCGCAGCTGCGCTCGGACGACCGCAGGTGTCCGCCCTTGACCAGCGCCCAACGCGGGCCCAGCGCGTGCAAGGCCTTGGCCGCCGCCCGCTGCGACTCGGCATCCACGACGTCGACGCCCACCAGCAATCGCACCTCGTCGAGGTTCGGCGTGACCAGGGTGGCCAATGGAAACAGTTGGTGGCGAAGGCAATCCAGCGCCGACGTGGCCAGTAGGGCGTCGCCGTGCATCGACGCGCACACCGGATCGACGACGAGCGGGACCGACGAACGCGTCAGACCCAGCCGGAGCCAGGTGTCGGCCACCGCGGCGATGATGACCGACGACGCGAGCATCCCGGTCTTCGCGGCCTGGACGCCGATGTCGGTCACCACGGCCTCGATCTGGGCGGCGACGACGTCGGCGGGCACCTCGTGAAAACCCTTGACCCCCACCGTGTTCTGTACGGTCACCGCGGACACCGCGACGCAGGCGTGCACGCCCAGCAGCGCCATGGTGCGCAGGTCGGCCTGAATGCCCGCGCCGCCGCCCGAGTCCGACCCGGCGATGGACAGCACGCGCAGCGGCGTGGTGCCCGACGGTGGCAGCGGCAGAAAACTCACTGAGTGGGCGTCAGGGGCAGGTACACCCGATTGCCGTGCTCGGCGAACTCGCGCGACTTCTCGGCCATGCCCTCGCTCATGACCGCCTCGATCGCCTCCTCGCTGTCCAGCCCGTGCGCGGCCGCGTAGTCGCGGACGTCCTGGGTAATGCGCATGGAGCAGAACTTGGGCCCGCACATCGAGCAGAAGTGCGCCGTCTTGGCGGGTTCGGCCGGCAGCGTCTCGTCGTGGAATTCCCGTGCGGTGTCGGGGTCCAACGACAACGCGAACTGGTCGTTCCAGCGGAACTCGAAGCGCGCGGTGCTCAAGGCGTCGTCGCGCTCCTGCGCGCGGGGGTGGCCCTTGGCCAGATCGCCGGCGTGCGCGGCGATCTTGTAGGCGATCACCCCGTCCTTGACGTCCTTGCGGTCCGGCAGCCCCAGGTGCTCCTTGGGCGTCACGTAGCACAGCATCGCGGTGCCGGCCTGGGCGATGATCGCCGCGCCGATCGCCGACGTGATGTGGTCGTAGGCCGGCGCGATGTCGGTCGCCAGCGGGCCCAGGGTATAGAACGGGGCCTCCTCGCACAGCTCCTCTTCCAGCCGGACGTTCTCGACGATCTTGTGCATCGGGACATGCCCGGGCCCCTCGATCATCACCTGCGCGCCATGGGCTTTCGCGATCTTCGTCAGCTCGCCCAGGGTGCGCAGCTCGGCGAACTGCGCGGCGTCGTTGGCGTCCGCGATCGAGCCGGGCCGCAGCCCGTCACCGAGCGAGAAGGTGACGTCGTACCGGGCGAAGATGTCGCAGAGCTCCTCGAAGTTGGTGTACAGGAACGACTCCCGGTGATGGGCCAGGCACCAGGCCGCCATGATCGACCCGCCGCGGGACACGATGCCGGTCACCCGCTTGGCGGTCAGCGGCACATACCGCAGCAGCACGCCGGCGTGCACGGTCATGTAGTCCACGCCCTGCTCGCACTGCTCGATCACGGTGTCGCGGTAGATCTCCCACGTCAGTTCCGTCGGGTCGCCCTTGACCTTTTCCAGCGCCTGGTAGATGGGCACCGTGCCGACCGGCACGGGGGAGTTGCGCAGGATCCACTCGCGGGTCTCGTGGATGTTCTTGCCGGTGGACAAATCCATGATGGTGTCGGCGCCCCACCGGGTGGCCCACACCATCTTGTCCACCTCTTCGGCGATCGACGACGTCACCGCCGAGTTGCCGATGTTGGCGTTGACCTTCACCGCGAAGGCCTTGCCGATGATCATCGGCTCGCTCTCGGGGTGGTTGTGGTTGGCGGGGATCACCGCGCGGCCGCGGGCGACCTCGTCGCGCACGAGTTCGGCGGGCATGCCCTCCCGTGCCGCGATGTAGGCCATCTCGGCGGTGATCTCGCCGGCCCGGGCGCGCTGCAGCTGGGTGCCGCGGTCGCGGACCACGCCGGGCCGCGCCGGCAGCCCGGCCGTCAGGTCGATCACCGCGTCGGAATCGGTGTAGGGGCCCGAGGTGTCGTAGAGGTCGAAGTGGTCGCCGGTGGACAGGTGCACCCGCCGGAACGGGACGCGCATGCCGTCGACGTCGCGGTACACCTTGCTGCTGCCCGCGATGGGCCCGGTGGTGACGGCGGCCTCGACGGCTTGGGAAAGGACATCGGTCATTTTTCATCTCCCTACGCCGGCATTACCCGGTCAGGTTCGTACGGTCGACGGCCGCAAGCCGTCCTCTCAGCGCATTCGGCGTGCGCTCCCGCGTCTTTGGATGTTCCGCCCGCGACGTTACCCCTTTTATCGGGGTGGTAGCAGGAGGAGTCCCCCGGATGGAAAAATGCGAACCGTGCAACGGCAACGGGGGACCGACGGGGCGACGTCAGCCGGTCCCGGCAGTCAGCCGCTGAACCCGGTGGAATCCGGCGCGCGGTATCCGATCGTCGGCTCCTTCCGCTTCTGGTTCATCGGCGAGCGCTGGGAGTGGTCGGACGAAGTGGCCAGGATGCACGGCTACGAGCCGGGGAGCGTCGAGCCGACGACCAAGCTGCTGTTGTCGCACAAGCATCCCGACGACCGGGCGCACGTGCAGGAGCAGCTGGACTACGCCCTGCAGTCGGCGGGGTCGTTCTCCAGCCGGCACCGGTTCATCGACACGGCCGGCAAGGTGCACGACGCGATCGTCGTCGCCGACCGGATGCTCGACGAGTCGGGCGCCGTGGTGGGCACCGCCGGCTACTACGTCGACGTCACCGACACCTTCGACGACGCCCGGCAAGAGGTCCTCGACGAGGCGCTGCCCGACCTGTTCGAAAGCCGCGCGGCGATCGAGCAGGCCAAGGGCGTGCTGATGGTCGTCTATCGGGTGAGCGCGGAGCAGGCCTTTCGGGTGCTGCAATGGCGGTCGCAGGAGACCAATGTCAAGCTGCGGGCGCTCGCCCGGCAACTGCTGGCCGAGGTTCCCGCCCTCGACGGCGCGACGCCCGTACTGCAAAGCCAGTTCGATCATCTGCTGCTGACGGTGCACGAACGGATAACCGCCGAGTCCGCTGGGTAACCAGGGGAATACGCGAACGCGGCAGCCCGCAAACAGTTAGTGTTCCTAGACACTCGGAGCGGCGCGCGCCGCGCATCCGGACGAAAGGCGCTGAACTTGTTGGCGGTGGAACATGAGGCACTCGAGGACGCCGTGGTCGTGCGCGTTAAGGGCGGCGTCGACTCCAGTACCGTCGACGAGGTAACCGCTCATCTGACCGCAGCGCTGAAGCTGGCCGAGACGCACCCGGCCCGGCTGGTAGTCGTGGACCTGCAGGCGGTCGACTTCTTCGGAAGCGCTGCGCTGAACGCCGTTCTCGAGTGTCACGATGCGGGCAAGGAAGCCGGCACGTCGGTCCGCCTGGTTGCGGCCCACGACCAAGTGCTCCGCCCGATCGAGGTGACCGAACTGGATCGCATTCTCGACGTCTACCCCACCCTGTCCGAGGCGTTTCAATCCAAGCGACGGCAATGACCCGCGCGCTGCCGGCCGACTTGGCGGCTGCCGTCGGTCTGGGCGGGGAAATGGGTCGCCGGTTTGCCGAATTCGATTGGGACACACATCCGTTGGGCTCGCCGGTGGACTGGCCGAGCGAGGTGCGGGCCGCGGTGGTGACCGCTCTGACGTCGCGGTTTCCGATCGTTCTCTGGCTAGGGCCGGGGAACCTGTTCCTGATGTACAACGACGGCTACGCGCAGATCCTGGGGGACAAGCACCCGGACGCCCTGGGTTGCCCCGCGGAGCAGGTGTGGTTGGAGATCTGGGAACAGATCTTCCCGATGCTCACCAGCGTGATGGAGACCGGCGTCGCGACCTGGTCGGACGACCTGATGTTGCCGCTGATGACCGGCGGCCAGTCCGAGGAGCGGTACTTCACCTTTACCTACAGCCCGATCATCGGCGGCGACGGCGCGGTGAGCGCCGTTTTCTGCGCGGTGATCGAAACGACCGACCGGGTGTTGAGCGAGCGTCGCCTCCACCTGCTCAATTCGGTGGCGACCGCCGTGATGGACGCGCACACCATCGACGACGCGGTGAGCAGCACCGTCGCTGTTTGCGGGGCGCAGCCGCTGGACTTGCCATTCATCGCCGTGTACGCCGACGACGAACTCGCCGGCGGCGTCTCGCTGCGGGGCGCGACGAAGTCGGTGTCGCCGTTGCTGCCGGCCGAACTGGCGCGGCTGACCGACTGGGACTCCGAATCCCGATCCCGCGCCGAGGTGCGGCTCATCGACGACGTGCCCACCGCCATCCCCGGCATCGCCGACGCACTGGCGGCCGATTGCCCGGACCAGGCACTGGTGCTGCCCCTCGGCGAGGCGTCGGCGGCCGGGGCGCTGGTGGTCGGCATCAGCCCCCGCCGCCCCCTGGACACCCAGTACCGCGGCTTCTGCCAGCTGCTCGCCGACCAGCTCACCTCGACCTTCGCGCAGATCGTCTCCTACGAGCAGCAACGGCAACGGGCCGACGCGCTGGCCGAACTGGACCGGGCCAAGACGGCGTTCCTCACCAACGTCAGCCACGAGTTCCGCACCCCGCTGACGCTGCTGCTCGGGCCGCTCGACGACGCGCTGTCCGAGGCGCCGCCGGAAAGCGTTCTGGCGGAACGGCTGAGCACGGCGGGCCGCAACGCGCGGCGCCTGCAGCGCCTGGTCGACTCGCTGCTCGACTTCTCCCGCATCGAGGCCGGCCGCGCTAACGCGAAGCTGGCGTGCACCGACGTCGGCGCGCTGACCGCCCACATCGCGTCGTCCTTCACCGAGCTCTGCCACCGCGCCGGTCTGGAGCTGGTCGTGGACTGTTCGCCGGTGCTGGCCGACGTCGACCCGGGCATGTGGGAGACGATCATCCTGAACCTGCTGTCGAACGCGGTGAAATACACTCTGCGGGGGTCGATTTCGGTGCGGGTGCGCGCCGAACCCGCGCACTGCGTCGTCACCATGCGCGACACCGGGGTGGGCATCGCCGCCGCCGACCTGGACCGCCTCTTCGACCGCTTCTACCGCGCCGACAACCTGCGGGGCCGCAGCGTCGAGGGCACCGGGATCGGGCTTTCGCTGGTGCGGGGGCTTGTCGAGCTGCACAACGGCGCGGTGCAGATCGAGAGCGAATTGGACCGCGGGACAACGGTTTCCATCCGGCTGCCGCTTTCCGCCGCGGGCACCACCGCCGAGTTGTCACCGGCCGGGCTACTCGACGAGACCAACCCGTACGTGGCCGAGGCCCGGCAGTGGCTGACGCCCGTCGTGGAGCCCGAGGGGGCGACCGCGACCGCCCCGAGGTCGCGCCAGCTGGTGCTGATCGCCGACGACAACGCCGACATGCGACACCATCTCGACCGGGTGCTCTCGGCGCACTGGGAGACGGTCCTGGCCGCCGACGGCGAGTCGGCGTTGACGGCGACCCGCAACCTGCGGCCGGACGCGGTCGTCACCGACGTGATGATGCCGGGCATCGACGGCTTCGCGCTGGTGGCGGCCATCCGCGCGGACCCGGAACTGGCGGCCACGCCGGTCCTCATGCTGTCCGCCCGGGCCGGCACGGAGGCGGTCGACGAGGGCTACGCCGGGGGCGCCGACGACTACCTGCCGAAGCCGTTCCGCTCCCAGGAACTGATCGACCGGGTCAAGTCGAGGCTGTCCGCGGTCGCCCGCGAGCGCGACCGCCAGCGGCGCGCGGCGGCCTCGGACCTGGTGCAACTCGACGCCGCGCTGCAGGCCACCGACTCGGTCGCCGGGATCATGGACGCCTTGCTGCAATCGTCATTCGGCTCGGCCGACGCCGCCACCGTCGCGATCGGCATCCTGGACGGCGAACGCCACATCCGGTTCGAGTACGCCGGCCACCTGCCCGGCGAACTGCGCGATCGCTACCACGTGACGGGGCTCGACTCCCCGGTGGTGGGGGCCGACGTCGTGCGCACCGGCGAGTCGATGGTCATCCCCGACACCTTCGACCTGCCGCCGCGCTACGAGCACGCCGTGCAGGACACCGCCGGCAGCGTGCGGGCCTGCGTCGCCCATCCGCTGCGGGATCACTCCAGCCGCGTGGTGGGGGTGCTGGCGCTGCTGTGGCCCGCGCCGCGGCAGTTCGAGCCCGCCGAGCTCGACGCGTTCAGCCGGATGGCCGAGCTGACGTCCTCGGCGCTGGACCGGGTCCGCGTGATGGCCCGCGAGCATCGCATCGCCGTCGACTTCCAGGAGCACCTGTTGGACCTCGACCGTGGCTCGACGGCCGCGGTCGTGGCGGCCGTGTACCAGCCCGCGGGTGAGGCGATGCGCGTGGGCGGCGACTGGTATTCGGTCACCCCGCTCGATCGCGCGGGCCGGCTCGGGATATCGGTGGGCGACGTCGTCGGGCACGGTCTGCCCGCCGCGATCGTGATGAGCCGGCTGCGCGCGGCGGTGGCCGCCTCGGCCCTGACGGCGGGTGAACCGGCCGCGGTGCTGGGGGCGCTGGACCGCTACGGGGCCAGCGTGGCGGGCGCGCGCTGCGCGACGGTGGCCTACGCCCTGGTCCAGGCCGAACCCGAAACCGGTTGCGCCACGGTCAGTTACAGCTGCGCCGGGCACCCCTACCCGCTGCTGGTGTTTCCCGACAATCGCGCGGTGTTCCTGACGTCCGGCCGGCGACTGCCGGTCGCCATCAAGGAGCACGACGCGCAGAACTATCCATCCGGCGCCACCGCGACGGCGAACCTGCCGCCCGGGAGCCTGATCCTGCTCTACACCGACGGGCTCATCGAGCGCGCCGGCGAAACGCTCGACGACGGCCTCGCTCGCCTCCAGCGCGCGGCTGCGGAATGCGCCGACCTCCCCGTCGAGTCCGTCTGCACCGAGGTGCTGGTCCGGATGGCCCCGCCCACCGGCTACCGCGACGACGTCGTCGTGCTCGCGCTGCGCCCGAGCCATTTATCCCCGCGCAGCTTCGCCACCGTGGTGACGGCCGCGCCGGGGCAGATCCCCGTCGCGCGCGACCGGATGCGCGAGTGGCTGGCAGGCATCGCCGTCGCCCCGAAGCGCGAGATGGACATCCTGCTGGCCACCGGCGAAGCCGTGACCAACGCGATCGAGCATGGCAGCGACGGGGAGCCGCGTCGAACGGTTTCGGTGGAGGCCTTCCTGCGGGAGCAGACCGTAGCCGTAACGGTCAGCGACACCGGGCGGTGGGAGGGCGATTCCTCGGCCAGCCTGCGCAGCCGGCGACGCGGCCGCGGCCTGACCCTGATCGGCGGGCTGGCCGACCACGTCGACACCCTGCGCACTGCCGGGGGCACCCGGGTCACGTTGCGGTTCGACCAGGCCGTCGGGACCCCTTAGGCCTCTTCCATCGCCTCGCCGAGCTCTTCCAGCAGCTTGTTGTGGTGGTTGCTCGCCAGGAAGTGGCCGGCGGCGATCACCACGGCCACCGGCCAGTCGATCAGCTCGAACGCCGCCAGCGCGGCCAGGCCCCCGAAATAGGCCAGCTGCTCCGGCCGGGGGATCTCCATCTGCCCGACCACCGGAAGGTTCACAACGAACGTTTCGCCCTCGCGGATCTTCTGCACCGCCTCGCGCTGCGAGGTCCCCTTACGCGTCTTCTTTTCCGCCATCATTTGCCTTTCAGTAACGAAGGGTTTGCCGACTCGCCGGGTGGTGCGGCCACCGTCGGACATATGTCGACGATGACCGACGCCGGGGGCGATCCGCTAGTTTCCTCTATTGCTCACGTCCTGAAGGTGCCGTTACAGGAACTCTATGCGCTGTTATGGCGCGCCGGGGTGGTGGAGATTCGCCCACCTCAGCGGGGGCATCGGCCGATTTGTCCGGATCCGTCAGCACACGATTCAGCACACCGATCGCGACGGTCGCCGCGGCAGCGGATCCCAGCCCCTGGGCCCAGCCGACTGGACCCAGCGGTGTGCAGCCGAGCAACTGGCTGACCACGGGGATGCTGATCAGCGTTCCCATCGCCGCCAGCGAGCCCACCGCGGTGAACACCACCAGCGGGGCGTGCGAGTCCAGCAGCGTTTGACCCAGCTCGGCGCCCACCAGGGCGACCAGCGCGACCGTGGACGCCCGCTGCGGGCGGCCGGTCACGCTGCCCATCGCCCACGCCGCCGTGGTCGCGGCGGCGGTGGTGACGCCGCGGATGGCGACCGCGCGCCACAACGCGGGCTGGTCCGGCCCCCGGATGCCCGGGTCCACCGGCCCGCTGGGCTCGCTCACCGCCAGCGCCGCCGCCGGCAGAGCGTCGGTCATCATGTTCACCAGGAGCAGCTGCCGCGTGTTCAGCGGTGAGGTCCCGGTGATCGCGCTGCCGATGATGGCGAACAACACCTCGCCGGCGTTGCCCCCGAGCAGCACCGACACGGCCGCCTGCACCCGCTGCCAGAGCTGGCGGCCCTCTCCGATGGCGTGCAGCAGGCCCTCGATGCGGGCGTCCACCAGCACCACGTCGGCGGCCATGTGCGCCGGGTCGCTGCCGCCGGCGACGACGCCGATGCCGACGGTGGCCGCCCGGATGGCGGCGGCGTCGTTCGCCCCGTCGCCGACCATCGCGGTGCGCACGCCCGCGGTTTCGAGCGTCTGAACCACCTGGACCTTGTTCTCCGGTGTCATCCGGGCGAAGATCACCCGCTCGGTCACGACGCGTTCTTGTTCCTTGCGCGACAACGCATCCCACTGCGCGCCGCTGATCACCTGTTCGGCGGTCACGCTCAGGCCGAGCTCCTCGGCGATGGCCTTGGCGGTGATCGGGTGGTCGCCGGTGATCAGCTTGACGCCCACCGAAAGCCGGCGCAGGTCGGCCAGCAGGGGCGCGGCTTCGGCGCGGGGGGTGTCGGACAGACCCAGGAAGCCGGTCAGGGTCAGCCCGTCCCGGGCGAAGTCGGCGATATCGTCGGGGTCCCGCCGGATCGCCTTGGCCTGGGCGGCGCTCAGCTGCCGCCGCGCCACCGCGATCACCCGCAGACCGTTGCCGGCCATCCGCGCGACCGTCTCCTCCATCGCGTGGCCCACATCGCCGCAGGTGGCCAGCACCACTTCGGGGGCGCCCTTGACGGCCAGCTCGGTGTCCGTCACGGAGGCCGAGAAGGACCGGCCGGAGCGGAACGGCAGGTGCGCGACGAGTGCGCCCGAGCCGTGGCCGTTGACCGACGCGGCGGCCTCGACGATCGCGACATCGGTGGCGTGCGCGTGCGGGCCGCCGTTGGACGGTGGCGCGGCGTGCGCGGCGCAGCGCAGCACCTCTTCGCGCGACGTTCCCGGCGCCGCGACGACCTCGGCCACCCGCAGCCGGTTCTGGCTGAGCGTGCCGGTCTTGTCGAAGCAGACCACGTCGATGCGGCCGAGCGCCTCCACCGAACGCGGGACGCGGACCAGCGCGCCGAACTTCGTCAGCCGCCGCGCCGACGCCGCCTGCGCCAGCGTCGCCACCAACGGCATCCCCTCGGGAACCGCCGCGACGGCGATCGCGATCCCGCTGGCGACGGCCTGCCGCAGGACCGACCCGCGCACCAGCCCCAGCACGCTGACCAGGGCGCCGCCGGTCATGCTGACCGGGAAGGCCCGGTTGGTCAGCTGGCTGAGCTGGTGCTGCAGACCGATGTCCGAGGACAGGTCACCGGACACCAGCTCGGCCGCGCGGCGTTCCTGGGTGTCGGCCCCGACGGCGGTCACCACCGCCACCGCGGTGCCCGCCACCACGGTGGTCCCGGCGTAGAGCATGCAGCGGCGTTCGGCGAGGGCCGCGCCGGGCGTCGGCTCGACCTGCTTCTCCACCGACAGCGACTCACCGGTCAGCGTCGACTCGTCGACCTCGACGTCGACCTCCTCGATGATCCGGGCGTCGGCGGGCACCACCTCGTGGGTGCGCACCTCGATGACGTCGCCGGGCTGCAGCTGCGCCGCGATGACGTCGGTGTACATCCGATCGGGCCCGTCCGACAACACCTTGCGGGCCGGTGGGATCTGTTGCGCGAGAAGGTGATTCAACCGGTTCTCGGCTCGCAGCCGCTGGCTGGCCGCGAGCATGGAGTTGCCGGCCAGCACCGAGAAGACCAGGACGGCGTCCACCGGCGAGCCCAGCACCGCGCTGGCCGCCGAGCCGAGCGCCAGCACGGGGGTCAACGGGTCGGTCAACTCGGCGCGCACGGCGGCCAGGAATTGCAGGAAGGCGTGCGCGCGCGTTTGGGGCGGCGCGGCGCCCACGGTCGCCAGCGCGAGGCGCCGCGGGTCGCCGGCCGGCTCCGAGTCGGGCCGCGGCAACGCTCGGCGGACGTGCTCGACCGCCATCGCGTGCCATTCCTGGACGGGAGCCGCGCGCGGTGGGTCGGCCTTGATGATGCCGCGCGCCAACAGCATTCCCGACAGCAGACCGGCGGCCGCACCGCTGGTCACCGGCCCGCGCCCGATCCCGCGGACGCCGGGGATCATCAGCAGCGAGCCCATCGCCGTCGCGCCGGCCGAGATCCCCACGCCGCGTTGCGCGGCGGCCCGGGCCGCCGGGAGCGCGTGCAGCACCCGCCAGGCGGCGGCCAGGTCGGGCAGCAACAGGTCGGCGTACCAGGGCGGTGGGCCGGCGCCGGGCTCGGGCATCATGCCCAGCGCCACGTCGGCCGACCAGATCGCTTGCGCGCCAGGCGATGACAGCACGGCGACCGTGCGGCCCTCGTCCTGCAGGTCCGCCACGGCGAGGGCCATGGCGTCGTCGATGGATCCGCCCTTGAGCGGCCTGATCTCGTCGAAGGCCGGGCGCAGTTCGCCCAGCGAATCGTGCTCGACCGAAACCAATTCCGACCCGGTCCGGTGCGCCTCGGCGACGACGGCCGACGCCAGCGAGTCGTGTGTGAAGCAGAACAGCGCCTGCACTTTCGCGTTCGGCTTGCTGGCGGTGATGCCCGGCACCGGATGCCAGCCCGGGCGCAGCCGATTCTTCTCCAGCATCAGCTGTGCGCGCGACCACGCGGCGGGCAGCTCGGCCTCCTGGGCGCCCCGGATGAGCGACACCCGCAAGCTGGTGGTGCACAACACCCGCGGGTCGATGACGACCGCGTCCACCCGGTCCAGGCGCCGCAGCGCCTCGGGCCGCAACGCCAGCACCGCGTGGCGGTCGGCCAGTCCCTGGCCGAGCGCGGCCGCGAAGGCCTCCGGCGTGGTGCGGTTGGCCGCGGGGGTGGTCACCAGGACCGCCAGCGCCGCCTGGTTGAGGTTACGGGTGGTGGCGCCGACGACCGCCGCGCTGACCGCCTGGACGAGCGCGAACCGGTTGGCGTGGTGGTCGGCGGGCCGGCCGCGCGGCGGCTTGGACCCCGCCGACGCGTCGGTGAGCGGGTGGTCGGCGTGGCCGGCCAGCTGCGGCTCGTGCCGCACCCAGGCGCGCGCCTCGGCGCGGCATTCGGCGGCCTTCAGCGACTGCATCAGCAGGCCGACAGACAGGGACGCGGGGGACAGCGTGACGGTTTCGGCCGCCGTCACGGCCAGCGCCAGCACGGTGTCGGTCGCGGGCCGGCCGATGCGGTCCTCGAGCAGGCGGCGCAGCCACGGCTGGTAGTCGACGGCCACCACGCCCGCCAGAACCCCGATGGGCATGCGGGGCCAGCGCAGCGCTCGCCCGGTCAGCGCTATGCCCAGCCCGGCCGCGCTGGCGGCCGCAGTGGCCGCCCGGGTCGCCAGCACCACGCCGTCGCCGGGCAGGCTTGTCGGGGGCGCCACGAATTGCGCCGGGCCGCAATGCTTCTCGGCCGCGTCGACCACGCGGCACAGGTCGCGCAGCGACGTGCCCGCGTCGCCGAGGGTGACCACCACGCGCGACAGCGGGTAGTTGAGGGCGGCCGACGCGACGCCGGGGTGGGCCAGCACGGCGTCGAGCACCGATTGCCCGAGCCGGTCGTCGGGGGCGCCGTCCAGGCCGCGCACCTCGATCCAGGCGCGCTCCTGACCGCGCCAACACCGCCGGCTCAGCGTTACCGGGATGTCTTGGGGCAGCTCGCCCGCGATCGCCCGGGCGCCCTCGCGCAGCGGAATCGCGGCGATGGCGACGCCGGTCTCGACGAGCGAGGTGGTCGCCTGGACGCCGGTCGCGACGGCGCGCAACGGCAGTGATCGTCGTATCGCGGTCGCGATGCTCAAAGCGGGTTCGGACAGTCCCGTTAGTTGGTGCTGCGCAACTGGCTGCCGCCGGCGCGCCGACCGCCGGTCTTCTTGGCCGTCGACTTGGCGGCGGCCTTTTGCGGCGCGGCCTTTTGCGGCGCCGGTTCGGCGGGCACGGCCTTCAGGCTGGCCTTTGCCGGTTCCCGCTTGCGGCCCAGCCGTTGCAGCAGCAGGGCGCCGCCGCCGACCGCCAGCAGCACCGGCCACTCGACCAGTCCGGCGACGCCGAGCGCGCCGAAGGCCACCGCGGCGGCCGGCGCCGAGTGGCTGCCGGTGCTCATTCCCTTTTTGACGCCCTCGGCGGCTCCGGTGACCCCGCCGATGACTCCGTTGACCGCCGCGCCACCCACAGCGCCGGCGGCCGCGGTCGTCGTGGTCGCCGCGCGACTCACCGCCTGACCTACGCCCCGGACCGCTCCGCCGATGACACTCATGCTGACTCCCTGGCTTGTATGCCCTTGCCGCGAAACCCGCGTCACCAGCGAGACGTACCCGCTGAACGCATCGTTAACAGCAAAACAACACTGTTTGTTGCTTCTAACAAATCAAAGCCTGCCACCTTGGAAAGGCGCAGACAACGAACAGCCGCATTTTATTTGCCTGAGCTTAACCTGGTAATGGTTGCGACGCGACCGCGCTAAAAGCGATTTAGGCTCGCCTCACATCGACCTGCACGGGCGCGTGATCGCTGGCGGCCTTTCCCTTCCGCTCCTCGCGGACGATCTCGGCGGCCGTCACGCGGGCGGCCAACTCCGGTGAGGCGAGGATGAAATCGATGCGCATGCCCTGCCGTTTCGGGAACCGCAGCTGGGTGTAGTCCCAATAGGTGTAGACGCCGGGGCCGGGCGCGAAAGGCCTTACCACGTCGGTGAATTGCGCGTCGACGATGGCGTTGAACGCGCGGCGCTCCGGCTCGGAGACGTGGGTGGCGCCGGTGTAGAACTCGGTGCTCCACACGTCGTCGTCGGTGGGGGCGATGTTCCAGTCGCCGGCCAGCGCGATCTGCGCGGTGGGGTCGTCGCGCAACCATAAGGCCGCCGTATCACGCAGCGCGGCAAGCCATTCCAGCTTGTAGGTGTAGTGCGGGTCACCGAGCGCGCGGCCGTTGGGCACGTACAGGCTCCACACCCGGATGCCGCCGCAGGTGGCCGCCAGCGCGCGGGCTTCGGCCGTCGCGGCCACCTCCGGCTTGCTGCTCCAGGTGGGCTGGCCGTCGAAGCCGATCTGCACGTCGTCCAGGCCCACCCGCGAGGCGATCGCCACGCCGTTCCACTGATTGAAACCGACATGCGCCACCTCGTAGCCGAGTTCGAAGAACGGCAGGGCGGGGAATTGGCTGTCGGAACACTTGGTTTCCTGCATCGCCAGCACGTCGACGTCCGCGCGGCCCAGCCAATCGAGGACGCGGGGCAGGCGGCTGCGAATCGAATTCACGTTCCAGGTGGCCAGCCGCAGCGGGTCGCCGCCATCCAGCCGCAAGCCGCCGTCACTCATCGCTAGACGGTATCCCAGGCGGGGGAGCGGGCCGGGAAGTAGCGGCGGCGGTGGTGCGCCCGGAAACCGAGCGCGTCGGCCAGCGCCGAGCCGCCGGCGCCGGGGACGACGAGGTAGGCGCGAGTCGCGCCGCGCCCCGCGGCCCACGCCAGCAGCGCCGCGCCGGTGGCTGCCGTCGCCGGGTCGTCACCGGCCCCGATGGCCGACAACCCCACCCAGCGCGTGCCATCGGGCGCGTCGGTCACCGCCGCGCGCGCCAGCGCCGCCCCGGAGCGGATGCCGACCGCCAGCTCGCCGCCGGCCTCGCCCGGGTGGGCCGACACGGTGCTGGCCGGGTCGGGTGCGGCCGCGGCCGAGACGTCGCGCACCAGCACGCGCTCGGTGCGTTCGGCGCTCAGCCGCGGCGGGACCGGCAACAACCGATCCGGAATCGCCAGCCGCGGTGTCAGGCCGCGCCGTTCGTACCACTCGGCGATCGCCGCAACGGTGCCGGCGTGGGCCGAAACATCCAGGGGCACGGCGTAATTGACGCCATCCCCGGCGCGCAGCAGCCAGCCGTCGAGCCAGGCCCGTTCCGTGCCGGGCGTCGCCGCGGCGGCCGCCTGCTCGAGCCCCCGGATCTGCCAGGTGCGTACCGGCGCATCGGTGAGCACCCGCAGCGCGACCACGTCGTCGGCCGCCACGCTTACCACCGCGCCCGTCTTGGTCCGAACCCGCACCTCCGGCTCGACCGCCAACAGGTGCCCCACGGCGTCGGTGAGCGGCGGGACCGAGCCGGCGGGGCGCCGGTAACGAAGCGTCACCCGCGTGCCCGGGTCCGGCCACGAGATCATCAGTGACCGAAGGGGTCCGGCCCTTCACCCGGCAGCCACGACAGGCCGGGCACGCCCCAGCCGTGCGCCTTGACGGCACGTTTGGCGCTGCGGGCGTGGCGACCGATCAGACGGTCCAGGTACAAAAAGCCGTCCAGGTGCCCGGTTTCGTGTTGCAGCATCCGCGCGAACAGCCCGGAGCCCTCGATTTCGACCGGCTTGCCGTCGGCGTCGAGACCGGTGACCCGCGCCCAGGTGGCGCGGCCGGTGGGGAACGACTCGCCGGGCACCGAGAGGCAACCCTCGTCGTCGTTGTCCGGATCGGGCATGGTCTCCGGCACGTCGGAGGTTTCCAGCACCGGGTTGACCACGACCCCGCGGCGGCGCTCGGTACGGCCGCGGTCGTCGGCGCAGTCGTAGACGAAGACGCGCAACCCGACGCCGATCTGGTTGGCCGCCAGGCCGACTCCGTGCGCGGCGTCCATGGTGTCGTACATGTCGGCGATCAACCCCGGCAGATCCGCCGGCAGCGAACCGTCGGCGCCGACGGGCACCGGCTGCGTCGGGGTGTGCAAGACCGGATCGCCGACGATCCGGATCGGTACGACTGCCATGGTCGGCTAAGCTACCGCACGCGCCCGCGCGTCGAAGCCGGCGATCTTCCAGTCGGGCAATCTGAGCCAATCGGCCGACTCGCGGGTCTGGATGACGGCTTGAGGGTTTGGGCCGTGGTTCAATATTCGCCGAAACACGCCCTCAGGTAAGTCAAGTCATCTACAGCAGCCGAGCATTCGCCGGAAGGGTCCAGGGGAAGCTATATGGACAGCGCCATGGCGCGGGCAAATCGATCGGGGGACGATGCCGAGATCGCAGATGGGCTCACCCGCCGCGAACACGACATCCTCGCCTTTGAACGTCAGTGGTGGAAATTCGCGGGCGTGAAAGAAGAAGCGATCAAGGAATTGTTCTCGATGTCGGCGACGCGGTACTACCAGGTGCTCAATGCGCTCGTCGACCGGCCGGAGGCGCTGGCCGCCGACCCCATGCTGGTGAAGCGGTTGCGGCGGCTGCGCGCCAGCCGTCAGAAGGCCCGGGCGGCGCGGCGCCTCGGCTTCGAGGTGACCTGACTCGCTACAGTGGGCTCGATGAAAGAGCGAGTCCCCGACTCCACGGGGCTGCCCCTACGGGCCATGGTGATGGTGCTGTTGTTCTTGGGCGTCATCTTCCTGCTGCTCGGATGGCAGGCGCTGGGGTCCTCCGGCAGCTCCGAGGACGATTCGGCGTCGGCGGTCTCCACGTCCACCTCCACCAGCTCGTCGGCCACGCCGACCAGCAATAAGCCCGCGGGGAACCGGTCCGACGTGCAGGTGTACAACATCTCGACGAAAGAGGGCGTCGGCGCCCGCACCAAGGATCAGCTCACGGCCGCCGGCTTCAACGTCACCAAGGTCGACAACCTGACCGTGCCCGACGTCACGGCCACCACCGTCTACTTCACCGACGCGGACGACGAGCACGCGACGGCCGACGCGGTCGGCAAAAGCCTGGGCGCGCCCGTCGAGCCGCGCATCCCCGCGCTGTCCGGCCAGCCGCCCGGGGTCATCGTCCTCGTTACGGGTTGACGCGTCAGCGGTTAGGCTTCCGCTATGCCTTCCCTCGCCGGTCACCGCAAAGCCGCCGTCACCGTTTCCGCGCTCTGCGCAGCCACTTCCGTGGCGCTTTTGAACGCGTGCTCGTCGCCCCAACACGCCTCGTCGTCACCGGGCACCACGCCGGCGGTCTGGACCGGGGCGCCGGCGCCGTCGGGCGGCGGGACCCCGGAGGGCCGCCCCGCCGCGGCGCCGGGGCAGAACATCACCACCCACCTCAGGGCGGCCGACGGCACCGAGGTCGGCACCGCGACATTCCAGTTCAACAACGGGTACGCCACCATCACGATCGAGACGACGGCCAACGGGGAGCTGACGCCCGGCTTCCACGGGGTGCACATTCACAAGGTCGGCAAGTGCGAGCCCAGCTCCGTCGCCCCGACCGGCGGCGCGCCGGGCGACTTCCTGTCCGCGGGTGGACACTTCCAGAAGCCCGGGCACACGGGCGAGCCGGCCAGCGGTGACCTGACGTCGCTTCAGGTGCGCAGGGACGGCTCCGCGATGCTGATGACCACCACCGAGGCGTTCGCCATGGAAGACCTGCTCACCGGCGAGAAGACCGCGATCATCATCCACGCCGGCGCCGACAATTTCGCCAACATCCCGCCGGAGCGCTACAGCCAGAGCAACGGAACCCCGGGTCCCGACCAGATGACGATGAGCACCGGTGACGCCGGCAAGCGGGTCGCGTGCGGTGTGATCGGTGCCGGCTAACAGGGCAACCGCGCGCATCGATTTCGCCCGTTCACCGCGGCCCACCCTCGGCGTGGAGTGGGAGTTCGCCCTCGTCGACGCGCAGACCCGCGACCTGAGCAACGAGGCCACGGCGGTGATCGCCGAGATCGGCGAAAACCCGCGCGTGCACAAGGAGTTGCTGCGCAACACGGTCGAAGTGGTCAGCGGCGTGTGCAATTCCACCGGGGAGGCGATGGAGGATTTGCGCCAAACCCTGGGGCCCGCGCACCGCATCGTCCGGGACCGTGGGATGGAGCTGTTCTGCGCCGGCGCGCACCCGTTCGGGCAGTGGACCACCCAGAAGCTCACCGACGCGCCCCGGTACGCCGAACTGATCAAGCGCACCCAATGGTGGGGACGGCAGATGCTGATCTGGGGCGTGCACGTGCACGTCGGGATCTCCTCGGCGCACAAGGTCATGCCGATCATGACGTCGCTGCTGAAGTACTACCCGCACCTGCTTGCGCTGTCGGCATCCTCGCCGTGGTGGGCCGGGGTGGACACCGGATACGCCAGCAACCGCGCGATGATGTTCCAGCAATTGCCCACCGCCGGCTTGCCGTTCCAGTTTCAGACCTGGGCGGAGTTCGAGGGTTTCGTCTACGACCAGAAGAAGACCGGCATCATCGATCACGTCGACGAAGTCCGTTGGGACATCAGGCCTTCGCCGCACCTGGGCACCATCGAGGTGCGGGTGTGCGACGGGGTGTCGAACATGCGTGAGCTGGGCGCGCTGGTGGCGTTGACGCATTGCCTGGTGGTGGACCTGGACCGCAGGCTGGAGGCCGACGAGACGCTGCCGACCATGCCGCCCTGGCACAACCAGGAGAACAAGTGGCGCGCGGCCCGCTACGGGCTGGACGCGATCATCATCCAGGACGCCGACAGCAACGAGCGGCTGGTCACCGAGGACCTCGACGAGGTGCTCAACCGGCTCGAGCCCGTCGCGAAATCGCTGAATTGCGTTGACGAACTGGCCGCGGTGGCCGAGATCCCCAGGCAGGGCGCGTCTTATCAGCGGCAGCGCCGGGTGGCCGAGGAAAACGACGGCGACCTGCGGACGGTGGTCGACGCCCTGGTGGCCGAGCTGGAGATCTGATGGAACTGGCGATGTTCCCGCTGGAGTCGGCGCTGCTGCCCGATCAGGACCTGCCGTTGCGCATCTTCGAGCCGCGCTATGGTGCGCTGGTCCGGCATTGCCTGGCCACCGGCGATCCGTTCGGCGTGGTGCTGATCTCGCGGGGACGTGAGGTCGGCGGCGGCGAATCACGTTGCGATGTCGGTGTTTTGGCCAGGATCACCGACTGCGTCGAGCACGGCGCGGGCCGGTACTCGATGCACTGCCGCACCGGGGAACGGATCCGGGTGTCGCAGTGGCTGCCCGACGAGCCCTACCCGCGCGCGACCGTGGCGGTCTGGCCCGACGAGCCGGGCGATCCGGTCACCCCGGCCCAACTGCGCGAGGTCGAGGACGCGGTGATGGCCCTGTTCGAGAGGATCGCCGACGCGCGCGGCCTGGCGCTGCCGGGCCGCGAGGCGGTCCTGGGCGACGACGCGGCCGGCGATCCCGGGGAACGCCTGTACGCGTTGGCGTCCCGCATCCCCATCGGCACCGCCGATCGATACACGGTGCTGGCGGCGCCGTCGGTCGCCGAGCGCCTGACCGCGCTGCGCGAGGCGGTGGCCGCGGTGGCCGAGGTGGTGGAGTTCCAGCTTTCCGAATAGCTCGACAGGGGAGTAGATGAAGGTACATCTGCAGGTCAACGGCTCACCGGTGGACGCGGCCTCGAGCGCGGCCGAGATCGCCGCGACGGGCGCCGACGGCCTGTTCACCTTCGAGGGCCAGCACGACGTGTTCTTCCCGCTGATCCTAGCCGCCGGCACGACCGGCCTGGAGCTGATGACCAACGTGGCGATCGCGCCGCCCCGCAGCCCGCTGCACCTGGCGCACGCCGCCTACGACCTGCAGCTCTACAGCGGGGGGCGGTTCCGGCTCGGCCTCGGCTCGCAGGTGAAGGCCCACATCGAAAAGCGTTACGGCAGTAGGTGGGAGCGGCCCGCGGCCCGAATGGCCGAGACCATTGCGGCGATCAAGGCGATCTTCGCGGCCTGGGAAGGCCGCGCCCGCTTGGACTTTCGCGGCGAATTCTTCACCCACACCATCATGGCGCCCAACTTCAATCCCGGGCCCAACCCGTTCGGACCGCCGCCGGTGCTGCTGGGGGCGCTGGGCCCGGTGATGACGCGCTCCGCCGCCGAGGTGGCCGACGGGTTGCTGGTGATGCCCTTCAACAGCGGCCGCCACTTCGCCGAACGCACCCTGCCCGCCGTGGCCGAGGGCCTGCGGCGCGCCGGGCGATCCGCCGAGGACTTCGAGATCATCGTCCAGGCCATGGTCGCCGTCGGCCGCGACGAGGCAGACCTGGTCGCCGCGAAAGCCGGTGTCGCGGGCCTCATTTCGTTCTACGGCTCGACGCCGGCCTACCTGCCCGTGCTCGAGGCCGAGGGCTGGGCCGACGTCCAGCCCGAGCTCAACGCCCTGTCCAAACAAGGCCGCTTCCCCGAGATGCGCCGGCTGATAAGCGACGAGATGGTGGCCCGGATCGGGATTGTCGGCACCCCCGAGGACTGCGCGCGGCAGATCGCCGCCCGGTTCGGCGAGCACGCCGCCGAGGTGTGCTGCTACTTCCCGGGTTACACGCCGGCCACTGCGGACGTCGCGGACCTGATCGGCGCCCTGCACCGAACCCCGGCGCTGCGATGAGCCCGGACGTGACGGTCGATGTCGACGCGGGTGTGGCGGTGCTCACGCTCAATCGGCCAGAGCAGCTCAACGCCTACACCGCCGAGATGGGCGCGCTGCTGAGTCGGGCGTACGCCGACTGCGACGGCGACGACGACGTCCGGGCCATCGTGGTGACCGGGGCCGGCCGAGCCTTCTGCGCGGGCGCGGATTTCTCCGGCGGGACAAGCCCTTTCGGCGCCCCAGGTGAGGAATTCTCGGCGTCGCCGATCACCCCGGCCGCCTTCGAGCTGCGCAAGCCGGTGATCGCCGCGGTCAACGGCCACGCGATCGGCATCGGCCTGACCATCGCCCTGCAAGCCGACCTGCGCTTCGTCGCCGACGACGCGAAATACGGTGTGGTGCAAGTCCGCCGGGGTGTGCTACCCGACTGCATGGCGCATTGGACGCTGGCGCAGTTGACCACGCTGGGGGTGGCCGCGGACATCCTGCTCACCGGGCGGACCTTCGGCGGGGCCGAGGCGGCGGCGCTCGGCATCGCGAACCGCGCGCTGCCCGCGGGGCAGGTGCTCGACCACGCGGTCGCGGTGGCCCGCGACATCGCGGTCAACGTGGCGCCGATGTCGGCGGCGCTGTGCAAGCGGCTGCTGTGGGATACCGCGATCAACAACTACACCCCGCGACAGGTCGCCGCGCTGGAAACGCAGCTGCACCACCGCGTGATGGGCACGCCCGATGCGGGCGAGGGGGTCGCGGCCTTTCTCGAGCGCCGGCCGGCGTCGTTCACGTCGCGATTGTCCCGGGAGTGGACGGCGCTGCCCGATCCGTGAGCTGCTCGGAGAGCTCCCACCACCGCGCCGCGCGCTGCCCGTCGCGGGCGTAGGGGGCCGCCCGTTCGCTGATTCGGCAGTCTTCGAGGTAGAGGCCGCCCCGGTCGGACAGCTCCGGGCTGACCGCCGCCCAAACCTGGGTGGTCGCGCCGCGCTCGGGGGTAATGACGTCGAGGGACCCGCCGGCCAGCCCGCGCAGCTGGGAGAAGTCCGCCCGCGACATGTGCCGCGCGAGCGCGGTGGCCACGGTGCCGGGATGCACGGCGTAGGCGCGGATCCCGCGATCGCGCAGCCGCCGGTCGGCCTCTTTCGCGTGCAGGATGTTCGCCGTCTTCGACGCGCCGTACGCGACGAACTTGTCGTACGGGCGGCGCTCCCAGTTGGGGTCGTCGAAGTCGACGTCGCCCAGGACGTGACCGCCGGACGACAGGTTGACGATCCGGGCCCCGCCGGCGGCGGCCAGTTGCGGGACGAGCAGCCGGGTGAGTTCGAAGTGCCCGAAATGGTTGGTGCCCAGCTGCATCTCGAAGCCGTCGCGCGTCCTGCCGAACGGGGTGAACATGACCCCGGCGTTGTTCATCAACACGTCGACGGCCGGGGCGATCTCGCGAATCGCGCCGGCCGCCGCGCGCACCGCGGCCAGCGCGGTGAGGTCGAGCCGCACCTGTGACGTGATCGCGCCGGGCACCTCGGCCGCGATCCAGCGGGCGGTCCGGTCCAACGCCTCGGCGTCGCGGGCGGCCAGGACGACATGCGCGCCGGCCGCCGCCAGCGCCCGCGCCGACTCGCGCCCCAGCCCTGAGGACGCGCCGGTGATCACACAGACCTTGCCGGACAGATCGATTCCGTCGACGATCTGCAGCGCGGTCGGGTGCTCGGTCATGCCGGTATAGGCTGCCACACCACGGCGCGGGCCATCAGCCGCGGCGCCACCACCCGATGCAGCGGACCGACGACCGCCCAGACGGCTCGAGCGGTGAGCCGGCGGCGGTAACGCACGCGGGTGGTTAGGGCGGCCCGCCGATCGTCCTCGCGGCGCAGCGTCAGCTCGCCATCCATCAGCGGCCCCCGCGCGCGCAGCACGAGTTCGTCGTGCTCCGACCGCACGATCGTCCAGCCGATCGGGTGATCGGGCGACGAGCCCGGGCCGAGGTCGAACCTCAGCACGTGGCGGTGGATCCACAGCACGACGCCCCCGCCCGGGGCGCGCCCCAGGGCGTCCCGGAACATCTGCTCGGCGCCGCGCGAATCCCCTTGCGGGAGCGGCACTTCGAACACGTCGGTGTAGTCGGCCCGCTCGGCGGCCGCCGCGATGCGTTTCAGCGTCCGGCGGACCACCACGCGGTGCCCACCGCTGCCGATGACCAGCCCCCGGTAGATCGTCCCGTGCGGACCCGGGAAGGCCGCCCAGGTGGCCGCGCGCACCCGGGTGCCGCCCGCCGGATCGTCGTCCAGCTCGAACACCCAGCGGTACACCGCGAACGGGTGCCGGCCCTTCAGCGCGAACCGCGCCGGCGGCCGCGCCTCGTCCAGCGCGAAGCCGGGCGGCACGGTCGACGGGTCGCCCGGGTCCCGGCACAGCACCCGCAGCAGCGCGGACCACGTGTCCGCGCGCTCCGCGTCGACGGTTATGGCATGCTCATCGATATAGGGTAATCGTTCCATATAGAAGGACTGTACTAGATCATGGCCCCTCCGCGGAAGCATGAAACCGATGTGATCCTCGACGCAGCCCGGGCGCTGGTGCTCGACGGCGGCCCGCGCGCGGCCAGCGTCGCGGCGATTGCCAAGGCCAGCGGGGCCCCGGCGGGCACGCTGTATCACCGGTTCGGCAACCGGGACGGCATCCTGACCGCGGCGTGGCTGCGCGCGCTCGAACGCTTCCAGGCGCGGGCGCTGGCCGCGGACGCCGCGACGGCGGCGGACACCGCCATGGAAACGGCGATAGCGATGGCGGTGTCGGCCGTCAGATTCGCGCGGGAACTGCCCGAGGACGCCCGGCTGTTGCTGACGATCCGGCCCGGCGACCTGCTCGACGACGAGCCCGACGCCTCATTCCGGGAGACGCTGGCCGCGATGAACGCCCCGTTGACCGAGCGCCTCGCGGTGCTGGCGCGGCGGCTGTACGGGAACAGCAGGCCGCGGTCGGTGGACGCCGTCGCGCGAGCGGTCGCGGACCTGCCCTACGCCGTGGTGCGGCGCCACGCCCACGACGACCCGATGCCGTCCTGGCTGGAAAAAGACGTCGCGGCCTCGGCGCTGGCCGTGCTACGGAGCTTTGGCGAAGGCCCGTAGCGACTCCACCTGCATGGGATCCAATGAGGGGCGCACGATTTGGCGCGCCGCGGCGATGTCGGCGGCCGTCACGTCGGTGGCGTCGATGGACCGCCGCATCGCGGTCAGGGCCGCCTCCCGCAGCAGCGCCACGCAGTCGGCGGCGCTGTAGCCGTCGAGCCCGGCGGCCACCTCGTCCAGGTCGACGTCGCCGCTCAGTGGCACGGATTTGCCTGCGGTGCGCAGTATTTCGCGGCGCGCGGCGGCGTCGGGCGGTTCGATGAACACGCGCCGCTCGAGGCGACCCGGGCGCAGCAGCGCCGGGTCGATCAGGTCCGGCCGGTTGGTGGCGCCCAGCACGACGACGTCGCGCAGCGGGTTGACGCCGTCGAGCTCCGTGAGCAGCGCGGCCACCACCCGGTCGGTGACGCCCGAGTCGAAGCTCTGCCCACGCCGGGGCGCCAGCGCGTCGATCTCGTCGAGGAACACCAGCGACGGGGCGGAGTCGCGGGCGCGCCGAAACAGTTCGCGGACGGCCTTTTCCGAGCTGCCCACCCACTTGTCCATCAGCTCGGATCCCTTGACCGCATGCACGGACAGCTGACCGGTGCTGGCCAGCGCCCGCACCACGAAGGTCTTTCCGCAGCCGGGCGGCCCGTACAGCAGCACCCCGCGTGGCGGGTCGACACCCAACCGGGCGAAGGTGTCCGGGTGCTGCAGCGGCCACAACACGGCCTCGGTCAACGACTGCCGGGCCTCGGCCATGTCGCCGACGTCGTCGAGGGTGACGTTCCCGACGGCCACTTCCTCGCTGGCGGAACGGGATAGCGGCCGGATGACCGTCAAGGCACCGACGAGGTCCTCCTGGTTCAGCTCCGGCGGCCGGCCGTCGGAGCTGGCCCGCGACGCCGCGCGCAGCGCCGCCTCGCGCAGCAGCGCGGCCAGGTCGGCCACCACGAAACCCGGTGTGCGCGCGGCGATCTCATCGAGATCGAGCGCTCCGGCGGGCACGGATTTCAGCAGCGACTCCAGCAGCGCCTTGCGGGTCCCGGCGTCGGGCAGCGGCAGGCTCAGCTCCCGGTCGCACAGGTCCGGCGCGCGCAGCCGGGCGTCGAGCTGGTCGGGCCGCGCGGAGGTGGCGATCAGGGCGACGCCCTCGGTGGCCACCGCGGCGCGCAGCTCGCCCAGGATCAGGGCGGCCACCGGCTCGGGGGTGGCCGGCAGCAGCGCGTCCACGTCGGTGATCAACAGGACGCCGCCGCCGTCGCGGACGGCCCGCACCGCCGAGGCGACGACCTTGAGCCGGTCTTCCGGCGCCAGCGCGCCCACCTCCGGACCATCCAGGTTCACCAGCCGGCGGCCCGCGCACACCGCGCGCACCAGCGTCACCTTGCCGACGCCGGCCGGGCCCGACACCAGCACGCCGAGGTTGGCGCCGGCGCCCAGGGTCTTGAGCAGGTGCGGCTCGTCGAGCGCGAGCTTGAGCCATTCGGTGAGCTTGGCGGCCTGCGGCTGCGAGCCTTTGAGTTCCTCGACGACCGTGTCCGGCGTGGTCACCTCGATCGATACGGGCGACGACGCCCCGGCGCCCGACGGAACGCCCACGCCCCAGGAGACCAGCGAATTCGGTTGCACGCTAACGGGTCCCTGCGGATCCACGCCGGTGACGGTCAACAGCTCCGAGGTCCAGCTGATGCCGACCGAGGCGGCCAGCGCGCGGGCAGCGGCCGACGTCGAGAACGGCGGCCCCAGGTCGCGGGGCAGCAGCGAGACGGCGTCGCCGACGGTCAGGACCTTGCCGAGCAGGGCCTGCCGCAGGGTGACCGGGGCGATCGACTGGCTGGCCAGCGACGAGCCGGACAGCGTCACCGACCGGGCGCCGTAGACGGTGACCGCGCCGACGATCACGGCGGTGCCCTCGCGCAGCCCGGCGTTGGACAGCGTCACGTCGTCGAGCAGCACGGTGCTCACCGGTGTGTCCGCTCCGGCCAGGCCGGCCACCGCCGCGGTCGTCCGCGACCCGGTCAGCGCCACCGCGTCCCACTCCCGAATGCCAAGCGCCGCAATGGCGCTCGGATGCAAGCGGACCACCCCGCGGCGCGAGTCCACGGCGGAGGTGTTCAACCGCGCGGTGAGCGTGAGCTGACGGGGCGCATCCTCGCCCGGCCGGCTCATGGCAGGCGCCCACCCGGCTTGCGCAGGCCGAGCCGCGCCATGGACCGGCGGTTCGGCTGCGCCCGGCGGATCGCGCGTCGCGCGGCGCGGCGCTGCCTGGGTTCCTCGGACCACGCCTCGGGGTGCGCGGCCAGCCAGCGCTGGTTGCGGACCGCGAACGGCACGTGGCACAGGTAGGCGATGATGATCACCCAGATCAGGACGTAGGGCGCCAGCACCGCCGCGGCCGCGCAGATCGCCAGCAGCGCCAGCAGCGGCGCCGCCCAGCTCGGGGGCACCGCCGCGGCGTGCATCTTGCGCATCGGGATCTTGCTGATCATCAACATCGACGTCCCGGTGATCCAGATGCACAGGAACGTCGTCGACGTCCACCAGCCCTCACCGAACTGCAGCTTGAGCCCGATCAGCCCGATCATCGACACCGCGCCCGCCGGCGCCGGCATGCCGACGAAGAACTCGTGGGTGTAGGCGGGCTGGCTGCCGTCGTTCTGCAGTGCGTTGTAGCGCGCCAGCCGCAACACCACGCAGACGGCGTAGAGCAGGATCACCACCCAGCCGGCCGGCGACTTGGTCAGCATCGTCACGTAGAGCACGATCGCCGGTGTCACGCCGAAGTTCACCGCGTCGGCCAGCGAGTCGATCTCCTCGCCCATCCGCGACTGGGCGTCCAGGATGCGCGCCACCCGCCCGTCCAGCCCGTCGAGGATGGCGGCCGCGGCGATCAACGCCATCGCCGCCTTCGGCTGGTGCTCGAGGGCGAAGCGGATCGAGGTCAGGCCCGCGCAGATGGACAGCACCGTCATCGCGCTGGGCAGGATCTGCAGGTTGACCGACGGCCTGCCGCGCGGCTTGCTGATCATGACAGCTCGGCCAGCACGGTCTCGCCCGCGATCGCCCGCTGTCCCTCAAAGACCAACGGTTCGGCGCCCGGCGGCAGGTAGGTGTCGAGCCGGGAGCCGAACCGGATCAGCCCGTAGGTGTCGCCGATGGTGAGCTTGTCCCCGACGCGGGCGTCGCAAATGATGCGCCGCGCCAGCAGCCCCGCGACCTGCACCGCCACCACCTCCGCGCCCGCGGGCGTCCGGATCCGCAGGCTGGTGCGCTCGTTTTCGGTGCTGGCCGACGCCAGATCGGCCGAGCCGAACCGGCCGGGCCGGTGCTGCATGGCGATCACCTCGCCGGTCACCGGCGCGCGCTGCACGTGGGCGTCCAGCAGTGACAGGAAGATACTCACCCGCGGCAACGGCGCGTCACCCATGCCGAGTTCGGCGGGCGGGGCGGCGGAATCGATCACGCAGACCACCCCGTCGGCGGGGGCCACGATCGCGCCCGGCCGGGCCGGCGGCACCCGGGGCGGGTGGCGGAAGAAGCCGGCACACGCGCCCGCCGCCAGCAGGCCGGCCCGCCGAATCCACCGGTGCTTGCGGCCGGCCAGCGCCACCGCCAGCCCGCCCGCGATGAACGGGCGGCCGGCCGGGTGGACCGGCGGAACGGTTGCCCGCACCAACTCCAACGCGTGCTGCGGGCTGAACGTTGGCTCCTCGGCCGTGGGGCCGATTGGGCGGGGGCGTCGTGCCACGCGGCCATCTTACGAAAGCTTGGCTAGCTCAGATCCCAGACCTGCAGCTCGGTGCCCTCCGGCACCTCGACGACGTCCTCGGGGATGTCCAGCAGGGCGTTCGCGGACGCCAGCCACCGCAGGTGGTGCGAGGCCGGCGGGCCGTAACTGGTGACCGTGGCGGCGGCGCGGTCCAGCACCGCGCGGCGGAACTGCCGCTTGCCCCGCGGCGAGGTCAACGACTCGGTGAGCACCGCGGCCCGGTGCGGGCGGTCCGCGTCCGGCAGGCCCATCGCGCGGCGCAGCGCGGGCCGGATGAACACCTCGAAGGACACCAGGGCGCTGACCGGGTTACCGGGCAGCGTGACGATCGTCGCGCCGGCCACCCGGCCGATGCCCTGCGGCATGCCGGGCTGCATCGCGACCTTGACGAACTCGACGCCCTGGTCACCCTCGCGGCCGAAGGCGTCCTTGACCACCTCGTAGGCGCCGGCGCTGACCCCACCGCTGGTGATGATCAGGTCCGCCTCGCCGGCGTACTCATCGATGAGCGAACTGAACTGTGCGACATCGTCTTCGGCGGTCGCCACCGCGATCACGTCGGCCCCGGCGTCGCGGACCGCGCCGGCCAGCATGATCGAATTCGACTCGTAGATCTGCCCCGGCCGCAGCGGATCGCCCGGCGTCACCAGCTCCGAGCCCGTCGATATCACCAGCACCCGCTGGCGCGGCAGCACCGGCAGCTCGGCCATTCCCAGCGCCGCCGCCAGGCCGAGCACGGCCGGCGTCACCACCTGGCCGCGCCGCAGCACCGTGGTGCCGGGGGCGACGTCCTCGCCCGCGCGCCGGATGTGCTTGCCGGGCTCGCGCGGCGCGCGAATCGACACCACGTCAACCCCGCCGTCGGTGTCCTCGACCGGCACCACGGCCGTCGCCCCGGCCGGCAGCGGCGCGCCGGTCATGATGCGGTGCGCGGTATTCGGTTGCAGCGTCAACTCGTCGGTGCGCCCGGCGGGAATGTCCTCGGCGACCTCGAGCACCACCGGGTGCTCGGGCGTGGCGCCGGAGGTGTCCTCGGCGCGCACCGCGTAGCCGTCCATCGCGGAGTTGTCGAAGACCGGCAGCGCCAGCCGGGCGACCACGTCGTCGGCCAGGACCAGGCCCTGCGCCGCCGCCAGCACCGCGGTGGCCGCCGGCCGGGGACGGATCAGTTCGGCGACGACGCGCTGATGTTCTTGGACCGACCGCACCCGGCCATTATCGGCCCGCCGAATTGCGCAGGCCGACGTAGAGTCGAGAACGTGATTACCGGGATGGCCCACACCGGGGTGTGTGTTCCGGACTGCGAGGCCGCCGTGGCCTTCTATCGCGACGTGTTGGGCCTGCGTGTGCTTTCGCCGCCGTATGTCATGAGCGGTAACGCCATTCGCGACGACATGGGTGAGCTGGTGGCCGATCCCAGCATGAAGGCGGCCATCGTGGGGTTCGGCGACGACGGCGATCGCGTGCTCGAGGTCATCGAATACCTGAACGTCGGCGGCGGCAGTGCTGGTCGGGCCCTGACCGATCACGGCCTGTCGCACGTCGGGCTGATCTGTTCCGACCTCGACGCCACCCGGGCGGAGTTGGAGAGCAAGGGCGTGCGGTTTCTGGTCAACGGCATCGCGGAGGTGGCCGGGGTCCGCACCACCTGGTTTGTCGACCCCTGGGGCGTGGTGTTCATCCTGGTGGAGAAGAGCCGCCCGCAGCGCCCGTACTACGCGCAATGGGGATGAAGCCGACCGTCGGGATCATCGGCGCGGGCGCCGGTGGCATCGCCATGGGCATCCAGCTGGCCGAGGCCGGCCACGAGTTCACCATCTTCGACCGGGCCGACGGGTTCGGCGGAACGTGGCGGCACAACACCTTTCCCGGCGCGGCGTGCGACGTCCCGTCGCACCTGTACTCGTATTCCTTCGCGCCCAACCCGCGGTGGAGCAAGACGTACGCCAACCAGCCCGAGATCTTGGCCTACCTCGAGAAGGTGGCCGCCGGTTACGGGCTGGGCGCGCGCCTGCGGGCCAACACCGCGGTGGCGACCGCCCGGTGGTCGGACACCCGGCGTCGTTGGATCCTGGTCGACGGCGACGGTGGTGAACACGAGTTCAACGCCGTGGTCAGCGCCGTCGGGATGCTCGACGTGCCCTACATTCCGGACATCCCCGGGGCGAACCGATTCCGGGGCCGCCAATTCCATTCGGCGCGTTGGGATCACAGCAAGTCCACGGCCGGCGAGCGGGTGGCGTCCATCGGCACGGGCGCCAGCGCCATCCAGTACGTCCCCGCGATCGCGCGAGAAACCGCGCACCTCACCGTTTTTCAGCGCACCCCGATCTGGATCGCACCGCGGTTCGACTTCCCGTTCACGCCCGAGCAGCACGAGCTGTTCGAACGCCATCCCGAGATGGCGCAGAAGCTGCGCGACGAGGCGTTCGACGCCTACGAGTCGGCCAGCTTCGACGTCGACGCCGACCAGACGCGCGAGGCGACCGAGCTGGCCCGCAGTTACCTCATGCGCAAGGTGACCGACCCCGAGCTGCGGGCCAAGCTGACGCCCGACTATCCGGCCGGCTGCAAGCGGCCGCTGATGTCACGCGACTGGTACCCCACCTTCGCGCTGCCCAACGTCTCCCTGGAGACGACCGCCATCGCCGAGCTGACCGAACGCGGGGTGCGCACCGTCGACGGCGTCGAGCACCGCGTCGACACCGTCATCTACGGCACCGGGTTCACCGCGGCCGACTATCTGGCCAGCATCGACGTGTACGGGACGGGCGGCCGCCGCCTCGCGGAGGATTGGCGCGGCGGCGCCGAGGCGTACCTGGGCACGCTGGTGGCCGGCTACCCCAACTTCTTCACGCTGTACGGCCCCAACACCAACGGCGTCAACTCCATCATCTACATCCACGAGGCGCAGACCACCTTCGTCCGGCACATTCTCGACGCGATGCACGCCCGCGGCGCGCACACCGTGGAGGTGACACCAGACGCGCAGCGCCGCTACAACGACGAGGTACAGGCCGCGATGGCGGGCAAGGTGTGGCTGGCCTGCAGCAATTACTTTCGGCATCCCAGCGGGAAGGTGGTCACCCAATTGCCTTACAGCGGGCGGACTTTCTTCGAGCGCACCCGCGAGCTGGTCGAGGCCGACTACCGCTTCGGTCGGTGACTGGTCGGCGGCCTCAGCCGCCGCCCGCGCACCCTGGCCGACGCGGTCGGCACCGGCCGCAGGCCCGGCCGGCGGGGCCGCTTGACCCGCTCGGCGGTTCTGATCGGCGCGCTGAACGCCGTCTCGACCTTCATTCGCAACCATGCCGCGGCGCGCTTCGACCTGACCTGCACCGCCAAACCCTACTGGATCCAGTAGTTGTCGTGGCGGATGAACCACTCCCGGCGCTCGTCGTCGGTCATGTCGGCCAGCGCCCCGAACCCCTCGAAGTAGGCCTCGCGGGGCGCACCGGGCGCGAACAACATCAGGACCGACGCCGGCTGGTCGGCCTCGTTGCGGAAGCCGTGCACGCCGCCGGGCGGGACGTAGAGGAAATCGCCCGGATGCCCGTCGACCCACTCGTTGCCGTCGAAGAGCTTCATCGTCCCGGACAGCACGAAGAAGGCCTCGGACATGGCCCGGTGGAAGTGGGCGGGGGGACCGCCGCCGGCCGGGGCGATGTCGACCCGGTACAGGCCGTAGTCGCCGTCGGTGGCCTGCTGGTTGGCCAGGTAGTGGTACTTGGTCCCGAACGTTTCGTAGTCGGGCGGCGCGTCAGCGCGCTTGAGCCAGGCGCTGATCTCCGGCTCGTCCTTGGTGTATCGGGGCGGGGGATAGGGCGGGACGACGAGCGACATGCCTCCAGTGTGGCGCGCCTGGCGCTACCCGGCCGCTCCGGCGAATCGCCGCTCCCACGCCGCCATGTCGTCGAGGTCGACCGTCGTCACCGACATCCGGTCGGGATCGACGAATTGCCCGACCGACGCGGTCAGCGCCTCGGCGCTGTGGCCGCCGGCGGCCAGCCGGGAGCTGACGTGAAATTCGCCGGCGAACCAATCGACCCGGCGCAGCGCGCGGCTCGCCGGGAGGATTTCGTGTTCCGCCCCTTCGCAATCGACCTTGAGCAGCCGGCATCGCCCCGGCACGTACTCATCGAAGATCGCGTCCAGCGTCGTCGAACGGACCTCGGTGGTGGGGTAGCCATCCGCGCGGTCGTGGTAGCAGCCGGCGCCCCCGCTGTTCAGCGGGGGCCGCGCGATGCGCACCGTGCGCCGGTCGCGGGTCAACGCCAGCGGCACCACGACGACGTTGTCGACGCCGTGGGCGGCGACGTTGGTGCGCAGGTGGGCGAGGTTGAGCGGTTCCGGCTCGATCGCGATCACGGTGACGCGCGGGTTGCGCACCGCAAGCCAGATCGCGACCATCCCCACGTGGGCGCCGACGTCGACGACGACGTCCCCGGGTTCGAACGTGATGCGGCCGAGCCCGTAGCCGTCCATGGCGAGTTCGGTCGCGACCACGCCCGCCGCGATCGACCCCGGCTCATCGACGATGCGCAGCCGCGTGCCCGCCACGTCGTAGCCCTGCAGCACGCCCGCCATGGGCCTTATTCTCCCCGTCAGTCGACGGGGTAGACGACGCCAGTTAGCTCCTCGGAGACGGCCCACAGCCGGCGCTGGACGTCGACGTCGTGCGACTTCGCGCTGGAGGACACCAGTTTCGGGTAGCCCCGGGTCTCACCCAGCCCGTCGGGGCCGTAGTACTGGCCGCCGAGCACGCCGGGATCGGTGGCCGCGCGCAGCGTCGGCAGGGCGCCCATGGCCGCGTCCTGCGCGATCACGCTGAAGAACACGTTGACCAGCGGCCGGAACGCCGCGGGCGTGTAGCGGCCCAGCTCGGTGTTCGATCCGCCGGGGTGGGCGGCGACGGCGATCGTCGTCCCGCGCGGGGCGAGCCGGCGCTGCAGCTCGTAGGTGAACAGCAGGTTCGCCAGCTTGGCCTGCCCGTAGGCCGCGACCCGGTTGTAGGAGCGTTCCCACTGCAGGTCGTCGAAATGGATGTCGGCCAGGATGCGGTGGCCCATGCTGCTGACGGTGACCACCCGCGAACCGGCGACCGGCAGGAGCCGGTCCAGCAGCAGGCCGGTGAGGGCGAAGTGGCCGAGGTGGTTGGTGCCGAACTGCATCTCGAAGCCGTCTTTGGTTGTCTCCTTCGGCGTGTACATGACGCCGGCGTTGTTGATCAGCAGGTCGATGTGGTCGTAATCGGCCTTGAGTTGCGCGGCCGCGGCGCGGATGGAATCCAGCGAGGTCAGGTCCAGCTCCTGCAGCGCGACCTCGGCGTGCGGGCTGCCGGCGGTGATCCGGGCGGCGGCGTCCTTGCCCTTGTCCAGGTTGCGCACCGCGAGCACGACGCGGGCGCCGCGGTCGGCGAGCGCGGCGGCCGTCTCGTAGCCCAGGCCGGTGTTGGCCCCGGTGATGACGGCGACGCGACCGGCCTGGTCGGGGATGTCGGCGGCGGTCCACTTGGCCTTGGAAGCGGCCATGGCAGGCTCCTCAAGCTAGTAAGGTAAACGGGGCGAGCGCTCCGGTTGATGGCAACTATACGGAACGCACGCCCCGCTTTGTCAACCGATGAATGGTGAACACATGGCGCAGCCCGCCCGGCCGTTGCGCGCCGACGCGGCGCGCAACCGCGCGCGGGTGCTGGACGTCGCCTACGAAACCTTCGCCGCGGAGGGCCTGTCGGTGCCCATCGACGAGGTCGCCCGCCGCGCCGGCGTCGGCGCCGGCACGGTCTACCGGCACTTCCCGACCAAGGAGGCGCTCTTCGCGGCCGTGATCGAGGACCGCATGCAGCAGCTGGTGGACGACGGCCGCAAGCTGCTGGAAACGGCGGGCGGCGGCGAGGCGCTCTTCGCCTTCCTGCGCTCGATGGTGCTGCACTGGGGGCCCGCGGACCGCGGCCTGGTCGACGCCCTGGCGGGGTACGGGATCGACATCGCCTGCGCGGCGCCGGAGGCCGAGGACGCCTTCAAGGCCATGATGGGCGAGCTGTTGCGCGCGGCGCAGGAGGCCGGCACCGCGCGGCGGGACGTCGACATGCGGGATCTCAAGGCGATCCTGGTCGGATGCCAGGCGATGCAGGCGTACGACTCGGCCCTGGCCGAGCGGGCGACCGACGTCGTCATCGACGGTTTACGCGTGCAGCGATAAGGCCTGACCTGTTCTTGCACTCGGCATAGGCGAGTGCTAAGAATGACGTTGGCACTCGCGACTGGCGAGTGCTAGGTCGGGACGGTGAGACCAGCAGACACCTGGGGTCGTCCGTCGCGGGCACTGCACCCGGCCAGCGTAAGTAATGGGGTGGCCACGCTGTGGTCACCCGGTGTCATTCCCGATCCGGAGGAATCACTTCGCAATGGCCAAGACAATTGCGTACGACGAAGAGGCCCGTCGCGGCCTCGAGCGGGGGCTCAACGCCCTCGCCGACGCGGTAAAGGTGACGTTGGGTCCCAAGGGCCGCAACGTCGTCCTGGAGAAGAAGTGGGGCGCTCCCACGATCACCAACGATGGTGTGTCCATCGCCAAGGAGATCGAGCTGGAGGACCCGTACGAGAAGATCGGCGCCGAGCTGGTCAAGGAAGTCGCCAAGAAGACCGACGACGTCGCCGGTGACGGCACGACGACGGCCACGGTGCTGGCCCAGGCGCTCGTCAAGGAGGGCCTGCGCAACGTCGCCGCGGGTGCCAACCCGCTTGGCCTCAAGCGCGGCATCGAGAAGGCCGTCGAGAAGGTCACCGAGGTCCTGCTCAAGTCCGCCAAGGACGTTGAGACCAAGGAGCAGATCGCGGCCACCGCGGCCATCTCCGCGGGCGACCAGTCCATCGGTGACCTGATCGCCGAGGCCATGGACAAGGTCGGCAACGAGGGCGTCATCACCGTCGAGGAGTCCAACACCTTCGGCCTGCAGCTCGAGCTCACCGAGGGCATGCGGTTCGACAAGGGCTACATCTCGGGCTACTTCGTCACCGACGCCGAGCGTCAGGAAGCCGTCCTCGAGGACCCGTTCATCCTGCTGGTCAGCTCCAAGGTGTCCACCGTCAAGGACCTGCTGCCGCTGCTGGAGAAGGTCATCCAGGCCGGCAAGCCGCTGCTGATCATCGCCGAGGACGTCGAGGGCGAGGCCCTGAGCACCCTGGTGGTCAACAAGATCCGCGGCACCTTCAAGTCGGTGGCGGTCAAGGCCCCCGGCTTCGGTGACCGCCGCAAGGCGATGCTGCAGGACATGGCGATCCTCACCGGTGGTCAGGTGATCAGCGAAGAGGTCGGCCTGTCGCTGGAGAGCGCCGACGTCGCGCTGCTCGGTAAGGCCCGCAAGGTCGTCGTCACCAAGGACGAGACCACCATCGTCGAGGGTGCCGGTGACACCGACGCCATCGCCGGGCGCGTGGCCCAGATCCGCCAGGAGATCGAGAACAGCGACTCCGACTACGACCGCGAGAAGCTGCAGGAGCGCCTGGCCAAGCTGGCCGGCGGTGTTGCGGTGATCAAGGCCGGCGCCGCCACCGAGGTGGAGCTCAAGGAGCGCAAGCACCGCATCGAGGACGCGGTCCGCAACGCCAAGGCCGCCGTCGAGGAGGGCATCGTCGCCGGTGGTGGCGTCGCCCTGCTGCAGTCGGCGCCGTCCCTGGAGGAGCTCAAGCTCACCGGTGACGAGGCCACCGGCGCCAACATCGTGCGCGTCGCGCTCGAGGCCCCGCTGAAGCAGATCGCCTTCAACTCCGGGCTGGAGCCCGGCGTTGTCGCCGAGAAGGTTCGCAACGCGAAGGCCGGCACCGGCCTGAACGCGGCCACCGGCGAGTACGAGGACCTGCTCAAGGCCGGCGTTGCCGACCCGGTCAAGGTCACCCGCTCGGCGCTGCAGAACGCGGCGTCCATTGCCGGGCTGTTCCTGACGACCGAGGCCGTCGTCGCCGACAAGCCGGAGAAGGCGGCCGCTCCCGCGGGCGACCCGACCGGCGGCATGGGCGGCATGGACTTCTAAGTCCAAGAACGGAAAAGTTCCAACCACTGAAAAGCCCGGTCCCTCTGGGGGCCGGGCTTTTCCGTGCGCGTCGCGGAGTACGCCGAGCGCGGTTTTGGGTAACTGACGTACTGAACGTTCGATCAGTTGGGCACGGGAGGACCAGGCAATGAGCACATCGTTATGGCGCGCGGCTTTGGGAGCGATTCTTGGCTGCGCTCTGTGCGTCTTGGTGGCGCCGACCGCAGCTGCCGCGCCGGACCCCTGTTCGGCCAGCGGATTCGCCGCGGTGGCCAGCGGGGTCCTGAACTCGGCCAGCGGATATCTCGACGGCCATCCCGACGCCAATAACGTTCTGACCGCCGCGGCCGGCCAAACGCCCGCCGACGCGAGGGCTTCGGTGCGTGGCTACTTCCTCGGTCATCCCGGTGAAGCGCTCGATCTCAAGGGCATCGCGCAGCCGCTGCTCGACCTGCGCGGACGGTGCAACACCTCGGTGTCGCCGGACCAACTGGCGGCGTTGTTCGACGCGCTGTCCGGCTAACCACCCGCGCGTCGGCCTAGGGTGAACGGCGTGGCCCTACCGACACCCTCTCCCACCAGCACCGCCGTCGTGACCGGCGCATCGTCGGGCATCGGCGCCGACATCGCCCGCGAGCTCGCCGACCGCGGCCACGGCGTCACCCTCGTCGCCCGCCGCGAGGACCGGCTGCGCGAGCTGGCCGACGAACTGTCGGGCAGCGTCCGCGTCGAGGCGATCGCCTGCGACGTGGCGGACGCGACGGCACGCGCGGGCCTCCTCGAGGAGGTCGACCGCCGCGGGCTGACCGCCGACATCCTGGTCAACAACGCCGGCGTCGGCACCATCGGCTCGGTGACCAGGACGCGCGTCTCCGACGAGATCGCCCAGGTGCGGGTCAACGTCGAGGCCGTCATCGACCTGACCACCCGCGCGGTCCAGCAGATGGTCCCGCGCGGACGCGGCGCCATCCTCAACGTCGGCTCCACCGCGGGGTATCACCCGTTCCCGGGTCAGGCCGGCTACTCCGCCACCAAGGCCTTCGTGAAGACCTACACCGAGGGGGTGCGCGGCGAGCTCGCCGGCACCGGCGTCACGGTCGCCCTGCTCTGCCCCGGGCCGGTGCGCACCGAGTTCCTCAAGAACGCGGGCATGGACGAGCGCACCTTCGCCGACGCCTTCCCGAAGTTCATGTGGATGCCCTCGCGGGACGTGGCGCGGACCGGGGTCGACGCGCTCGAGCACGACCGCGGCACCGTGATCGCCGGGCTGCCGAGCCAGCTGTCGACCCGGCTGTTCCAGTTCATGCCGCGGCGCGTGCTGCTGCCGCTGCTGAAGAAGCAGCACCCGGGGCTCAAACGGGACCTAGCCGGCTGAGGGCCAGCGCCGCATCCAGCCCTCCACCGGCAGCGCGAGCGCGTTGCACAGCGTGCAGATGGTGCGATACCAGCCGACGGCCGTGAGCAATTCGATCCGCTGCTCGTCCGAAAGGAAACGCCCCAGTCCTTTCCAGGTCGCCTCCGACCACGAGCCGGTGCGCTCCACCTCGTCCACCGCCTCGATCACCGTGCGCTCGTCCGGGCCCCACCGTGGGTCGTCGGCGCCACCGGTCACCAGCGCGTCGCATTCGTCGTCGCTGACCCCGGCGATCGGCCCCCAGAACGCCGCTTGCCCGCCCCACTCGTACTCGCAACCCAGCAGCGCGCAGATGCGCAGGATCGCGATCGTCCGCGTGCGGCCCGGCAAAAGCGCTGAGACATAGAGTGATTCGCCGAGCTTGCGCAGCCGGGTGGCCAGCGCCGGGTGGCGCTGCAGGCAGCGCACCAACAGCAGCGGCTCGTAGGTGCGGTCCGGATGACCCCAGCTGTTGATGCCAGCGGCATCTTCCTCGCTCCACGGCGGGGCGAGCGGAGCGACGCGGCTCACTTGGAGAACACCACGCAGTCGTGCAGGCAACCCTTGGCCGCCTCCGGCGAGTCGGGGTCGGCGTCGCGGTGCAGCAGCGCGCGGGTGGGCACGACGCCCAGGCGAACGGCGTCCCCGGCCTCGGTCACCTCGGCCGTGCCGTCGACGATCAACGAGTAGCCGCCCGGCTCGGTCGGGGGCCACAGCAGCGTGACGTCGCGCCGCCGGGCCAGATTCTGTTGGGTGCGGCCGCCGATGAGCCCGATGTCGAGCGTGGCCTCGCGCAGCTGCGGCTCGACCGTCACGGTGTGCACGCGGTAGTCGTCGTCGACGGTGACCAGGTAGGCGTACGGGTAGTCGGGAAGAGCGGCGGCGAGCCGCTCGAAGTCCACGCTCTTCTTCGTGCGCATGATGCTCAGGATAGGCGCGGGCCGGGCCGCTACAGCGTGCGCGGAACCCGCGCCGCCGGCAGGCCGAACGTGAGCTGGCCGCTGCTGTTGAAGTGGAAACCGAGGTTTTGCAGCACCTGCTGCCAGGGCGCCAGCTTCTCCACGGCCGCCGACGCGTCGGCGTGGTAGCCGTACATCGCCTCGACGTCCGAGGCCCACATCTGGTCGTAGGCGGCCTCGATGTCGGCGATCGCCGGGGTGTTCTGGCCCAGCCAGTTGGTGGCCGACAACGCCTGCGCCAGCGCGCGGTTGGCCGCGACCACCGCGGGCTGCACGGTGGCCGCCAGCGCCCCCTCGAACGCGGCCGCGACGGCCGAGGCCTGGCTGGACACCGCCTCGGCCTGCGCGGCCGCCGCGCTGAGCCAGCTGACGTAATGCGTGGCGAGCGCCATCATCGCCGCCGACGACGGCCCCTGCCAGGATCCGTTGGCAAGATTTGACGTGACCGAAGAAAACGACGATGCTGACGATGCCAGGTCCTCGGCCAACCCGTCCCACGCTTCCGCGGCAGCAAGCAGCGGCCCGGCTCCGGGACCCTCATAGATTCGTGCCGAGTTGACTTCTGGCGGCAACCACGCAAAATGCGGGCTCGTCACCGGCTCAACTTACCCGGGATTCGGCCGCTTTGGTGGCGTTATTGCGCGGGTACCGGGCAAGTTTGCCGCCCCCGCACCAACTTGCCTGGACGGGCGTCGGTGGGGACGCCGTTCTCCGCGATCACTTGTCCGGCCACGATCGTCGCGACGTACCCGTCTGCGGTCTGGTCCAGGCGCCGCCCCCCGGCCGGCAGGTCGTAGCTGATAACGGGCTTGTGCAGGCGCAACGCCGCGTGGTCGATGACGTTGAGGTCGGCCTTGTACCCGACGGCGATGCGGCCCCGGTCGCCCAGCCCCGCGACCCCGGCGGGCACCGACGTCAGCTCCCGGACCGCCGCCGGCACGGTGAACCGCCCCGATTTGCGGTCGCGCGCCCAGTGCGCCAGGAAATACGTCGAGTAACTGGCGTCGCAGATCATCCCGTAGTGGGCGCCGCCGTCGCCGAGCCCCAGGATCACGTCGTCGCGGTGCAGCAGCTCGCCGACGGTGTCCAGCGAGTTGCCCTGCAGGTTGCTGGTGGCCACCAACAGCATGGCGCGGCCGTCGTCGTCGAGCAGCCGGTCGTAGGCCTCCTCCATCGGTGCCACCCCCTTGGCCCGCGCCCGGGCACCGATGCTGTCCGCCGGGTTCGGCTCGTAGTCCGGGTTGTCGCCCAGCGGGAAGATCCAGTCCCACATCTGCGCCACGTACAGGATCGGGTGGCCGGCGCCGGGCTTGTCGGCCAGGATGCGGGCGCGCACCTCCGGCTTGCGCATCTCGGCGACCCGCTCGGCCAGCGGCAGGTGCGCGATCTCGCGGTAGCTGGGGTAGAGCACGAACGGGTTGGCGGTCAGCTGCAGCCCGATGATCAGGCCGATGGGGCGCGGCAGCAGCTGCGCGGTGATCTGCGGGCCGTCGGAGCCCGCCCGTGAATTCGCCTTCTCGATCATCGTGATGGCGTCCGGCCACGTCGGGTCGCCGGCATTCGCGACAACCAGCGTGAACGTCAGCGGCAGGCCGACGTCCTCGGCCACGTCGAACACCGTCTGCAGCACGGGCTCGTAGCCACCGGCCGGGATGTCCGGCACGAACTGCAGCAGGCCCCCGCCGCCGTCGACGACCCCGCGGGCGATCTCCTCGATCTCCTCCCGGGCGGCGTCGTAACTCGGGATGGGCGAACCGCTTTCGGTCTTGTGGATGGTCAGCCGGGACGACGCGAAGCCCAGCGCTCCGACCTCGACCGCCTCCTTGGCCAGCGCCCGCATCTTGGCCAGGTCTTCGGCGGTGGCGGGTTCGCGGTTGGCGCCGCGCCGGCCCATCACGTAGACCCGCAGCGGCGAGTGCGGCAGGTACGCCGCCACGTCGATGTCACGCTTGCCCGAGTCCAGCGCGTCCAGGTATTCGGGGAACGTCTCCCACGTCCAGGGCAGGCCGTCGGTCATGACCACGCCGGGGATGTCCTCGACCCCGGCCATCACGTCGACGAGCACGTCGTGGTCCTCCTGGCGGCACGGGGCGAAGCCGACGCCGCAGTTGCCCATCACCACCGTGGTCACGCCGTGCGCCGACGACGGGGTCAGGCGTTCCGACCAGATGGACTGGCCGTCGTAGTGGGTGTGCAGGTCGATGAAGCCGGGGGTGACCAGCAGCCCGGTCGCGTCGATCTCGCGGTCCGCGTTCTCGCCGTTGACGTGGCCGACCGCCGCGATGAGGCCGTCTCGCACCGCGACGTCGCCGACGTACGGCTCACCGCCCAGACCGTCGACGATGGTGCCATTGCGGATGATCAGGTCGTACGTCATCCAAACAATCTACGACCGCGCCGGTGGGTCGTGCCAGGATCTAGTGTCGCTGTATGGCCAACACCTCCAGCTCCGATGCCGCCGTCCAAGAACTGCTCCGCGACGCCTTCACCCGGTTGATCGAACACGTCGACGACATCGCCGACGGGTTGACCGACGACGTCGCCGACTATCGGGCGACACCCGACGCCAACAGCATCGCCTGGTTGCTCTGGCACAGCGCGCGGGTGCAGGACGTCCAGCTGGCCGACGTGGCCGGCGTCGAGCAGGTGTGGCTGCGCGACGGCTGGGTGGACCGGTTCGGGCTGGACCTGCCGCGCAACGACACCGGCTACGGGCACAAGCCCGAGCAGGTCGGGAAGGTCAAGGCGCCCGCGGACCTGCTGTCCGCGTACTACCACGCGGTGCACGAGCTCACTCTTGAATACGTCGGCGGCGTGACCGCCGGCGAGCTGGAGCGGGTGGTCGACACCAACTGGGATCCGCCGGTGACGGCCAGCGCGCGATTGGTCAGCATCATCGACGACTGCGCCCAACACCTCGGGCAGGCCGCTTACGTTCGCGGCATCGCGCCCTAGGGTTTTCGGGCGTGCGCTTCCTGGCCGCGGTGCTGCGGGCGGTGCTGTGGCTGGCCACCACCGTCGCGCTGGCGGTCGCGATCCCGGCGGCGTGGCTGCAGCTCAACGTCGTCAGCGAGGGCGGCTACGCGGCGCTGGCCCAGCGGGCCGCGACGGACCGCGCGCTGCAGGCCGCCGCCGCGAATGAACTGACCGGCCGCGCGACGGCGCTCATCGCCGAGCACAGCGGCGGAGGCCGCCCGGTCGACGGTGCGGAGGTGCACCGGGCCGCCGCCGCGTTCACGGCCGGGCCGGCGTTTCCGGGGCTGTTCGCCGGGGCGAACCGGGCCGCGCACCGCTGGTTGTTCGCCGCCGACGGCGCCGGCGAGGCCTGGGAGATCGACGTGGCCCCGATGCTGCAGGACCCGTCGCTGCAGCGGATCCTGAGCAGCCACACCGTGAAAGTGCCTGCGACGCTTACCGTTCCGTTGACCGCATCGCCGCCGCGATCGCTGCGGCAGGGGCAGCTGCGCCCGCTCGCCACCTGGGGCCCCTGGGTGAGCATCGGGGCGGCCGCGCTCAGCGTCGTCTGCGCGGCGCTGACGCTGGCCGTCGCCCGCCGCCGCGGCAAGGCGCTCACCAGCCTGGGCATCTCCGCGCTGCTGGTCGGCGCCGGCGGCTGGGCGGGCATCGAGATCGCCCACCGGTACGTCAACGACGCGCTCAACCGCACCACCGGCGATATCCGCCGCATCGCCGAGGTGATGGTCGGCCGCGCCGAGGCGGCCCTGCACGAATGGCTCAACCTGACGCTGCTGACCGGGGCCGCGCTGGTGGTCGCCGGGGTGGTCGCCGCGATGCTCGGCAGCTTGCGAAAAGGCTTGCCGCCCAAGGCTTGACACCAACGCGGTTGCCCGCCCGCGGCGCGCCGCGGTGACCTGGCACAAATCACACGGCGTGCGTTATACAAATCACACAATGTGCGTTACGCTCTGTCGGTGGCGCAGTTGACTTTCCAGCGTGCCCGCACCGAGGAGAAGAAGCGCCAACGTGCGGAGGCACTCGTGGAAGCCGCGCGTTCACTGGCGCTCGAGACGGGCGTCGCCTCGGTCACGTTGACCGCCGTCGCCAGCCGCGCCGGCATTCACTACTCGGCCGTGCGCCGCTACTTCACCTCGCACAAGGAAGTCCTCCTGCACCTGTCCGCCGAGGGCTGGGTGCGCTGGTCGAACACCGTGTCCGAGAAACTGGCCCAGCCCGGCCGGAAGTCGCCGTCGCAGATCGCCGAGACGCTGGCCGACGCCCTGGCCCAGGACCCGCTCTTCTGCGACCTGCTGGCGAACCTGCACCTGCACCTCGAACACGAGGTGGACGTCGAGCGGGTCGTCGAGGTCAAGCGCATCAGCACCGCAGCCACGCTCTCGCTCGCCGATTCCATCGAGAGCGCGCTGCCCGAACTCGGCCGCTCGGGGTCGCTCGACATCTTGCTCGCGGCGTACTCGCTGGCGGCCACGCTGTGGCAGGTCGCCAACCCGCCGGAGCGCCTCAACGACGCCTATGCCGAGGAGCCGGAAGTGATTCCGCCGGAATGGAATCTGGACTTCGCGTCGGCCCTCACCCGGCTGCTGACCGCGACGTGCGTCGGTCTCATCGCGGAGAAGCCATGATTAGGGGGAAGGACTCGGAGTGCCCATGACGACGACTGAGCCTAGGACCGAGCCGCTGAGGGCGGGCTCGACTGGCGGGGAGGGCGAAAACCTCGCTCCGCAGCGCGCCAAGAAGAAGGGCCTAAAAGGCCTGTTCGCGCGTTTCTGGTTGGTGCTCACGATCGCGGCTGTCGTCGCGCTGTCGGGATTCGTCGTCTACCGATTGCACGGCGTATTCGGCGTTCACAAAGGTTCGTTCGGTGGTGGCACCTCGGGCGAGGTCCTCGACGAGTTCAACGCCAAGACGATCACGCTCCAGGTCTGGGGCCCGCCGGGCAGCACGGCAACCATCAACTACCTCGACGAAAACTCCCATCCACAGCAGGCCCTCAACGTGCCCTTGCCCTGGAGCAAAGTATTGAGTTCAACGAAGCCCGGCATCCCGGCAAACCTGGTGGCGCAAGGCGACGGCAGTTGGATCGCCTGCCAATTCGTGGTGAACAAGCACGACGGGAGCGGTGACGTCATCAAGACTCCGAACCGCTCGGATCCCACCCAAACCGTGAACGCCTTCGTCTACTGCCTGGACAAGTCCGCATGAGCGAGCCAGCCGAGGCTGATTTCGCCGCGCCGCCAATCTCGCAGCCGCTGATCCCGCCGTTCCTGCCGCGGATGATCCACCGGCTGGCGCTGCCGATCGTCCTGGTCTGGTTGGGCATCGTGTTCGTCACCAACACCGTGGCCCCGCAGCTGGAGGTCGTCGCCAAAACACACTCGGTGTCGATGAGCCCGACGGACGCGGCGTCCTTTCAGTCGATGATGAAGGTCGGATCGACCTTCAAAGAGTTCAACTCCGACAACTCGGCCATGATCTTGCTGGAGGGCGACAAGCCACTCGGGGCCGAAGCGCACAGCTACTACGACGAAATCGTCAGGCGCGTAGAGCAAGACAAGAAACACGTTCAGCACGTCCAGGATTTCTGGAGCGATCCGCTGACGGCGGCGGGTTCCCAGAGCCACGATCAGAAGGCCGCGTACGTCCAGGTCTACCTCGTCGGCAACATGGGCGGCGGGCTGGCGAACGAATCTGCCCTGGCCGTCCGCAAGATCGTGGACTCGGTGCCCGCGCCGCCGGGAATCAAGGCGTATGTGACCGGCGCCGGTCCGCTGTTCGCCGACCAGTCCCACGCGGGTGAGAAGGGCGTCATGCTCGTCACCCTTGTCACCTTTTTGGTGATCATCGTGATGCTGCTGATCGTCTATCGGAAGATCAGCATCGTTCTGATCATGCTGGCCATGGTGTTCATCGAGCTGGCGGCGGCCCGCGGTGTCGTCGCGACGCTCGGTAACTACGGCATCATGGGGCTGTCGACCTTCGCCAACAACATGCTGGTGCTGATGGCGATAGCAGCCGGGACGGATTACGCGATCTTCGTGGTCGGCCGCTACCACGAGGCACGCGGTCTGGGCGAGACCCGCGAGCAAGCGTTCTACACGATGTTCCACAGCACCGCGCACGTCGTGCTGGGATCGGGCCTGACGATCGCCGGCGCGATGTACTGCCTGAGCTTCTGCCGGCTGCCGTACTTCCAGTCGCTCGGGGTGCCGTGCGCGGTCGGCATGCTGGTCGCGGTGCTGGCGGCGTTGACGCTGGCCCCGGCGATACTGACGGTGGCTTCGTTCTTCAACCTCATGGATCCGAAGCGCAAGCTGCAGACCCGGGGCTGGCGTCGCATCGGCACCGCCGTCGTCCGTTGGCCCGCACCGGTTCTCGCGGTGACCATCGGCATCGCGTTGGTCGGTCTGCTCGCCCTGCCCGGGTACAAGACGGACTACGACAACCGCCACTTCCTGCCGGCGGACACCCCGGCCAACGTCGGTTATGCCGCCGCGGACCGGCACTTCGACCAGGCTCGGCTCAATCCCGAGTTGTTGATGATCGAGACCGATCACGACCTGCGTAACCCGGCCGATTTCCTCGTCCTGGACAAGGTTGCCAAGGCGGTCTTCCACATCCCCGGTATCGGCCGGGTGCAGACCATCACCCGGCCGCTGGGCACGCCGCTGGACCACAGCACCCTCGGTTTTCAGATGAGTGCACAAGCCGCGGGTCGGATCCAGACCCAGCACTATCAGGAGGAGCAGGCGAACAACCTGCTCAAGCAGGCGGACGAGCTGAAGAAGACGATGGCCACCCTGCACGAACAGATGCGGGTGACCCAGGACCTCAGCAACACGACGCATGAAACCACCAGGCTCACAAAAGAAACCGTGAAGATCACCGAGGCGTTGCGCGACGACATCGCCAACTTCGACGACTTCTTGCGGCCGATCCGCAGCTTTTTCTACTGGGAGCGGCACTGCTACGACATCCCGGTCTGCTGGGCGCTACGGTCGGTCTTCAACGCGCTCGACGGCATCGACCAGGTGGCCCAGAACATCGTGGAGCTCAGCGCGAACCTGGACAAGCTGGATCGGATTCAGCCGCAGTTGGTGGCGCTCATCCCGCCGCAGATCGAGAGTCAGCAGCGCAACCTCGACACCATCATGTCGAACTACGCGACCACCATGGGCCTCAACGAACAGTCGAAAGCGCAGGCGGACAACGCCACCGCGCAAGGCGACGCCTTCGACAAAGCCAAGAACGACGACACGTTCTACCTTCCGCCGGAGGCGTTCAAGAGCCCGGACTTCGCACGGGGCCTGAAAAATTTCATCTCGCCGGATGGGCACGCCGTCCGGTTGATCATCTCCCATGAGGGTGACCCGGCGAGTCCCGAAGGCATCAGCCACATCGAACCGATCAAGCAGGCCGTGCACGAGGCCATCAAGGGCACGCCCTGGGAGGGCTCCAAGGTCTACCTCGGCGGCACCGCCGCGACCTACAAGGACATGCACGACGGCTCCGACATCGACCTGCTGATCGCCGGAATTGCCGCGGCCACACTGATTTTCATCATCATGTTGGTGATCACCCGCAGCGTCGTGGCGGCCCTGGTGATCGTCGGTACGGTGTTGCTGTCACTGGGCGCCTCGTTCGGACTCTCCGTGCTCCTATGGCAGTACATCCTGGGCATGAAGTTGCACTGGATGGTGCTGGCGATGGCGATCATCCTGCTGCTGGCGGTCGGCTCGGACTACAACCTGCTGTTGATATCGCGGTTCAAGGAGGAAATCCACGCCGGGCTCAGAACGGGGACGATCCGCGCGATGGCCGGTTCGGGCTCGGTGGTGACCTCCGCCGGGCTGGTGTTCGCCGCGACCATGGCCACGTTCATGTTCAGCCCGCTGCTGGTGATGGCCCAGGTGGGGACGACGATCGCGCTGGGTCTGTTGTTCGACACCTTGATCGTGCGGTCGTTCATGACGCCGTCGCTGGCCACCCTGCTCGGGCGCTGGTTCTGGTGGCCGCAGCACGTGCGGCCACGCCCGGCCAGCACCATGCTGCGACCGTATGGACCGCGTCCCGCCGTGCGCGAATTGCTCCTGAAGAACGTCGACGAGCGCCCGCCGGGCGGGGTGGTGCAGCCGCGCTGAGCTTCTACGGCGCGCGAATTGTTAAGCCGTTAGGCCCAGTTCCACACCGACATGTCGCCGGGCGGGTATTGGGCGCACACGTCGGTCGACTTGGCGACGACGCCCTTGTTGTTGAAGAACAGCTTCATGTGGTTCGGCCACGCGTACCACAGCGGGTCGTTGTTGTAGAAGTTCTCGGAATACGTCCGGCGGTCCTCGGGCGACAGCGAGTAGAACCAGTGCACCTTGTCGATGGTCGCCTGCTGAACGTTCGGGTGGTTGTTGAAGTCGATCATGTAGCGCTGGTAGTACACCGGGCTGGTGTCGCGGGTGGCCGCCATGATCTGCTCGGCGTCGCAGGTGGTGTTGATCATCCTGCGCGGGATCGGGAAGTCCTCGGTGGAATCGGCCAGGGCCGTTTTCGGGAACGCCGTGGCGGCGATACCCAGGGCGAGGACAGCGACGCCTGCACGCAGGCCAGAACTCAGCCGAGACATAGGAACTACGGTAACACTTTTTGGCCGCCGGTACAGAATTCCTAGGTCAGCTCAGCATTGGTCCCGATCAGGCACGATGACGTGTGTGGGGTCGGGCCGCAGCTCCGGCGGGGCCTGGCTGTAGTCGCCGAACGGACCGTCGCGGCGCTCGACCGCCGCGCGCACGCCCCGGGTCTGGGCGGTGGTGATGAAGTCGAGGGCGTCCGGGGTGTTGCGCATCAGGCCGTCGAGAATGCCGCCGAGCGTCTGCGTGGACGCCAGCCCCATGTTCTCGTAGGCCTGGTTGACGATCAGCTTCTGCGCCTGCAGCTGCGACAGCGGTATCCGGGCCAGCTCGGCGGCGACCTCCGCGACCCGCGCCTCGAGCCGTTCGAACGGCACCGCCTCGTTGATCAGCTCGATCTCGGCCGCCTGCACCCCGGTCAGCGGGCGCCCGGTCAGCGAATGCCATTTGACCTTGGCGAAACTGAGCCGGTAGAGCCACATCCCGCTCAGGTACGCACCCCACATCCGGCTGTACGGGGTGCCGATCACCGCGTCGTTGCTGGCGATGACCAGGTCGGCGCACAGCGCGTAGTCGCTGGCCCCACCGACGCACCAGCCGTGCACCTGGGCGATGACCGGCTTGGAGGCGCGCCAGATGGCCATGAACTTCTGCGTCGGCCCGGTCTCGCGGGAGCTGACCATCGCGAAGTCCTTGCCCGGGTCCCATCGACCGTCGGTCATCATGGCGTCGCCCCAGTGCTGGAAGCCGCCGCCGAAGTCGTAGCCGCCGGAGAACGCCCGGCCGGCGCCGCGCAACACGATGACCTTGACGGCCGGGTCGCGCTCGGCCAGCCCAATCGCATCCTCGATCTCGTCCGGCATGGGCGGCACGATGGTGTTGAGCTGATCCGGACGGTTCAGCGTGATGGTGGCAACCGCGCCGGCCGTGGTGTACAGCAGCGTCTCGAAGTCGGGTGTCGGCATGGCTTCCCTAGGGGTCGGGCTGACGGTTTTCCGGTGACGACGCGTAGATGCGGTCGCCGATCTTCAGGTAGGGCGTCGTCAGGTAGGCCGACATGACGATCAGGCCGGAGAAGATCAGCGCCACGCAGACGGCGTTGGGCCAGAGCCGGCCCGTGCCGATCGCGAAGCACACGGTGCCGATCGCCGCGGTCGCCCAGTAGAACCGCCGGCCGGCGCGGCGGTCGCCGATGAATCGGTAGCGTGCCTGCGCCGCCGAAACCAGGACGAAGATCAGCCCGGTCGCCAGCAGGGTGAGTTCGATGCGTTGGGTCGCTGACACGCCACGATCCTATGGGCCCAGCATCCGCCAGAGGAACGAGTAGGTCAGGGCGGACTTGAACGCGACCTGTTCGTTGTCGGCCGCCCCGGCGTGACCGCCCTCGATGTTCTCGTAGTAGAAGACCCGGTGCCCGGCGGCCTGCAGCGCCGCCGTCATCTTGCGCGCGTGCCCCGGATGGACCCGATCGTCGCGGGTGGACGTGGTCATCAGCACCGGCGGGTAGTGGCGCGTCGCCGAAATGTTCTGGTAGGGCGAGTATTCGGAGATGAAGGCCCAGTCCTGCGGGTTGTCCGGGTCGCCGTACTCGGCCATCCACGACGCGCCGGCGAGCAACAGGTGGTAGCGCTTCATGTCCAGCAGCGGCACGCTGCAGACCAGCGCGCCGAATCTCTCCGGGTACTGGGTCAGCATGATGCCCATCAACAGGCCGCCGTTGCTGCCGCCCTGCGCGCCGAGCTGGTCAACGGTCGTGATGCCGCGTTCCACCAAATCGGTTGCCACCGCGGCGAAATCCTCGGCCACCTTGTGCCGGCCCTCGCGCATCGCCTGGGTGTGCCAGCCGGGCCCGTATTCGCCGCCGCCGCGGATGTTGGCGAGCACGTAGGTGCCGCCGCGGGCCAGCCACAGCCGGCCGAGCACCCCGCTGTAGGCCGGGGTGTTGGACGATTCGAAGCCGCCGTAGCCGTACAGCATGGTCGGGCCGGGGCCGCGCGCGTCGGCGGGGCGCACCACGAAGTAGGGGATCGGCGTGCCGTCCTGCGAGGGCACGAAATGCTGTGCCACCGCCATGTTTTCGGCGTCGAAGAAGGCCGGCGCGGACTTGATCCGTTCGAGCGGGCCGGGGCCGGTGCCGCGCATGAGCCGCGACGGCGTGACGAATCCGCTGGAGTCCAAGAAGAACTCGTCGCCCGTGTCGTCGGCGGCGACCACGACGGTGTTGGTCGCATCCGGGATGCCCGGGATCGGCTCGCGGCGCCAGTTTCCTGGCGTGACGATTTCCACGCGGCTGGCCACGTCGGCGAGAGTGACCATCAGCAGGTGGTCCCGCGTCCAGGCGTAGTGATTCAGCGCGGTGTGTTCGTCGGGTGCGAACACAGGAGTCAATTGGGCTGTGCCCGCGAGGAATTCGTTGTAGTTGGCCGCGAGCAGGGCGCCGGCCGGATAGCTGTCGGCGCCGTAGAACCATTCGGTGCGCAGCTCGATCAACAGCCATTCGCGGTGTATCGACAGGCTCGCGTCGGTGGGGGCGTCGATCCGGATCAGCTCGGAGCCCCGCAACTCGTAGACCTCTTCGTTCCAGAAGTCGAGGGCGCGCCCGAGCAGGGTGCGCTCGAAGCCGGGGGTGCGATCCACCGACGCCGAGACTCGGACGTCGGTGCGGTCGCCCTCGAACACGGTCTCGGCCTCGGTCAGCGGCGTGCCCCGGCGCCACCGCTTGATCACCCGCGGGTAGCCCGAGTCGGTCAGCGAGCCGTCGCCGAAGTCCGTGCCCACCAGCACGGTATCGAGGTCCACCCAGCTCAGCTGCGACTTGGCCTCCGGCAGCTGAAATCCGTCGTCGAGGAATTCCCTTGCCGTCATGTCGAATTCGCGCACGACGGAGGCGTCCGAGCCGCCCCGGGACAGCGCGACCAGGGCGCGGGTGTACTCGGGTTCGATGACGCCGGCGCCGGCCCACACCCACTTCTCATTGTCAGCGCGCCCCAGTTCATCTACGTCGATCAGCACGTCCCACTCCGGGGAATCGGTGCGGTAGCTGTCCAGCGTGGTGCGCCGCCACACGCCGCGCGGGTTGGCGGCGTCGCGCCAGAAGTTGTACAGGTGCTCGCCGCGGCGGACCACGTACGGGATGCGGGCGTCGGTGTCGAGCACCTCGAGCGCCTCGGTGCGCATCCGCTCGAAAGCCTCGTCGCGGAACTTGGCCAGCGTCGGTTCGTTGCGCGCGCGCACCCAGTCCAGGGCCTCGTCGCCGGTGACATCCTCGAGCCACAGGTAGGGGTCTTGCGGGTCCTCGGGGGTGGCGGCGGCGTGTGACGTCATGGCTGCCATTGTGGCCCGCGGCGGTACTGTGAGGTGTATTACACAGGCGAGACGAGGAGCGCAGCAGATGACTGTTTTCGCACGTCCGGGTGCTGCCGGGGCGCTGATGTCGTACGAATCCCGGTACGAGAACTTCATCGGGGGCCAGTGGGTCGCCCCGGCGGCCGGCCGCTATTTCGAGAACCCCTCACCGGTGACCGGCCAACCGTTCTGCGAGATACCGCGCTCCGACGAGACCGACGTGGACAAGGCGCTCGACGCCGCCCACGCGGCGGCCCCGGCCTGGGGCAAGGCCGCTCCCGCCGAGCGGGCGGCCATTTTGACCAAGATCGCGGACCGCATCGACGAGCACACGGCGGCGCTGGCCGTCGCCGAGGTGTGGGACAACGGCAAACCGGTGCGCGAGGCGCTGGCCGCCGACATCCCGTTGGCGGCCGACCATTTCCGGTATTTCGCGGCGGCGCTGCGCGCGCAGGAGGGTTCGCTGTCCCAGATCGACGACGACACCGTCGCCTACCACTTCCACGAGCCGCTCGGCGTGGTCGGGCAGATCATTCCGTGGAACTTCCCGATCCTGATGGCCGCCTGGAAGCTGGCGCCCGCCCTCGCCGCCGGCAACGCGGTGGTGCTCAAGCCCGCCGAGCAGACCCCGGCCTCGGTGCTCTACCTGATGTCGCTCATCGGGGACCTGCTGCCCGCCGGAGTGGTCAACGTGGTCAACGGGTTCGGCGCGGAGGCCGGCAAGCCGCTGGCCTCGAGCAACCGGATCGCCAAGATCGCGTTCACCGGCGAGACCACCACCGGGCGGCTGATCATGCAATACGCCTCCCAGAACCTGATCCCGGTGACCCTGGAGCTGGGCGGCAAGAGCCCCAACATCTTCTTCAACGACGTGATGGCGCGCGGCGACGACTTCCAGGACAAGGCGCTCGAGGGCTTCACCATGTTCGCCCTCAACCAGGGCGAGGTGTGCACCTGCCCGTCGCGCAGCCTGATCCAGGCCGACATCTACGACGAGTTCCTCGAGCTGGCCGCCATCCGGACCAAGGCGGTCCGCCAGGGTGACCCGCTGGACAGCGAAACCATGCTGGGGTCGCAGGCGTCGAACGACCAGTTGGAAAAGATCCTGTCCTACATCGCGATCGGCCAGGACGAGGGCGCCAAGGTGATCACCGGCGGCGAGCGGGCCGAGCTCGGCGGCGACCTGTCCGGCGGCTACTACATGCAGCCGACGATCTTCTCGGGCAACAACGGCATGCGGATCTTCCAGGAGGAGATCTTCGGGCCGGTGGTGGCGGTGGCGCCGTTCGCCGACTACGACGACGCGATCGCGATGGCCAACGACACCCTCTACGGCCTGGGCGCGGGCGTGTGGAGCCGCGACGGCAACACCGCCTACCGGGCCGGCCGCGACATCCAGGCCGGCCGGGTGTGGGTCAACTGCTACCACGTGTATCCGCCGCACGCGGCGTTCGGCGGCTACAAGCTGTCCGGCTTCGGGCGCGAGTGCCACAAGATGGCGCTCGAGCACTACCAGCAGACCAAGAACATGCTGGTGTCCTACTCGGACAAGGCGCTCGGTTTCTTCTGATGGCTCCGGACCCCGTCACCGGGGTGGTCATCACCGCCCCCGCCGCCGAACTGCTGGAGCGACTGCAACAGCGGCACGGCCCGGTGATGTTCCACCAGTCCGGCGGTTGCTGCGACGGGTCGTCGCCGATGTGCTACCCGCGCGGGGACTTTCTGGTCGGTGACCGCGACGTCCTGCTCGGTGTCCTCGACGTCGGTGACGGGGTGCCGGTGTGGATTTCGGGCCCGCAGTACGAGACCTGGAAGCACACCCAGCTGGTGATCGACGTGGTCCCCGGCCGCGGCGGCGGCTTCAGCCTGGAGGCGCCCGAAGGGCTGCGGTTCCTGTCGCGCGGCCGGGTCTTCAGCGACGACGAGCAGGCCGGGCTGCGGGCCGCGCCGGTGATCACCGGCGCCGATTACGAGCGCGGCGAGCGCCCGCCGGCGCGCGGCCGGGTGGTGGCCGACGCGGCGCTGCGAACGTGCCCTCCGGGTCGGTGACCGCAGTAGTGTCGAAAGCGTGATCCCGCTGCCGCGCCCGCGACTATTGGCCGGCGCCATGCTGATTGGCGCCGCCCTCGGGCTGCTGGCGGGGGTGGGATTCGCCGTCCCGGCCCACGGGGACGTCCGCCCGGCCGTCGCCCTGGCGTTGGTGGTGGGCATCCCCAGCGTGGTCGGGCTGGTGACCGTCCTCTTCTCCGGACGTCGATGGGTGACGATGCTGGGCGCGTTCGTCCTGTCGGTGGGGCCGGGCTGGTTCGGCGTGCTCGTCGCCCTTCAGGTGACGGCCGGTGGCTGACGAGGACACCCCGTCGAGCCCGGGGACCCAGTCATGGGTGCCGGACTTCTCCGATTCCGAGGAGGACACCGGGACGCAGTCGTGGGTGCCGGATTTCTCCGACGACGACGACACCGGCGAGCACCCGGCCGCCGCGAAGGACGAACCGGCCGAGCCGGCCGCCGCGGCGGACGATGACGAGGCCGAATCCGCCGTCGTGCCCGTGCAGCCGGTCACCGTCCCCGGGCGCTACCTCTACCTCAAGTGGTGGAAGCTGCTGTTGGTCATCCTCGGCGTCTGGTTCGTGGCGGCCGTCGTCGGGCTCGGCCTGTTCTATTGGTGGTACCACGCCGGCGACAAGACGCCGGCGTTGTTCGCGGTCCTGGTGTATGTGGTGGCGTGCGCCGTCGGCGGCGTGCTGCTCGCCATGGTGGAGGGCCGGCCGCTGGTCTCGGCGCTGTCGCTGGCGGTGATGTCGGGGCCGTTCGCCGCCCTGGCCGCCGCGGCGCCCATGGCTGGTTACTACCACTGCGCGCGCGTCGGCCACTGCCTGCTGGGCGTCGTTCCGTATTAACGCCCGGCCCGGGTGGCCATTAGGGTAGGGGCCGTGACCCATTTTGACGTCGTCGTCCTCGGGGCCGGTCCCGGTGGATATGTCGCAGCCATTCGCGCCGCACAGCTCGGCCTGAACACCGCAGTCGTCGAGCCGAAGTACTGGGGCGGCGTGTGCCTCAACGTCGGCTGCATCCCGTCCAAGGCGCTGCTGCGCAACGCCGAGCTGGTGCACATCTTCACCAAGGAGGCCAAGACGTTCGGCATGAACGGCGAGGCGACCTTCGATTACGGCACCGCCTTCGACCGCAGCCGCAAGGTGGCCGAGGGCCGGGTTGCGGGCGTGCACTTCCTGATGAAGAAGAACAAGATCACCGAGATCCACGGCTACGGCCGGTTCACCGACGCCAACACGCTCTCGGTCGAGCTCAACGACGGCGGCACCGAGAACGTCACGTTCGACAACGCCATCATCGCCACCGGCAGCAGCACCCGGCTGGTGCCGGGGACCTCGTTGTCGGAGAACGTGGTCACCTACGAGGAGCAGATCCTGTCCCGGGAGCTGCCCGAGTCGATCGTGATCGCCGGGGCCGGCGCGATCGGCATGGAGTTCGGCTACGTGCTGAAGAACTACGGCGTCGACGTGACCATCGTGGAGTTCCTGCCGCGGGCGCTGCCCAACGAGGACGCCGACGTGTCCAAGGAGATCGAGAAGCAGTTCAAGAAGCTGGGCATCAAGATCCTCACCGGAACCAAGGTCGAGTCGATCGACGACAACGGCTCCGAGGTGACCGTCGCCGTTAGCAAGGACGGCGAGAAGCAGGAACTCAAGGCCGCGAAGGTGTTGCAGGCCATCGGGTTTGCGCCCAACATCGAGGGCTTCGGCCTGGAGAAGACCGGGGTCGCGCTGACCGACCGCAAGGCCATCGGAATCAACGACTACATGATGACCAGCGTGCCGCACATCTACGCGATCGGCGACGTCACCGGCAAGCTGATGTTGGCCCACGTGGCCGAGGCGATGGGCGTGGTGGCGGCCGAAACCATCGCCGGCGCAGAGACTTTGGCGCTGGGCGACTACCGGATGCTGCCGCGGGCGACGTTCTGCCAGCCCCAGGTGGCCAGCTTCGGGCTGACCGAGCAGCAGGCCCGCGACGAGGGCTACGACGTCGTGGTGGCCAAGTTCCCGTTCACCGCCAACGGCAAGGCGCACGGCCTCGGCGACCCCAGCGGCTTCGTCAAGCTGATCGCCGACGCGAAACACCTCGAGCTGTTGGGCGGGCACCTGATCGGCCACGACGTGTCCGAGCTGCTGCCCGAGCTGACGCTGGCGCAGAAGTGGGACCTGACCGCCACCGAGCTGGCGCGCAACGTGCACACGCACCCGACGATGTCGGAGGCGCTGCAGGAGTGCTTCCACGGCCTGACCGGCCACATGATCAACTTCTGACGGACCCATGCGCAGCGACGTCGTTCTGGGGGCCGTGGGCGGCCTCGCCGCGGGCTATGTCCTGTGGCTGCTTGCCTTTTCGATCGCCGACGACAACGCGGCGGTGGGGCAGTGGGCGCCGACGGTGTTACTGGCCTCGCTCGCCCTGGCGGTCTGCGCGACGATGTGGGCGTCGTTGCTGCGCCGACGCCGACAGTACGCGTGGTCGGGCTTCGGGTTCGGGCTGCCGGTGCCGCCGCTGCTGCTGACGCTGGCCGTGTTCGCCAACGTCTACCTCTGACGGGTAGGGCCTAGCGGGGGTTGTCCAGCGGGATTGCCAGGGCCGACATGGTCGCGGCCAGGCCGTCGTATTGGCTTGCCAGCAAGCAGAATTCGATCAGCTGACGCCGGTCCAGGTGCTGGGCCAGCTGCTGCCAGGTGGCGTCGGTGATGGTGCGGTCCTTGACGAACTCGTCCGTCGCGGTCAGCAGCGCCTGCTGGCGCACGGTCAGCCGCGCCTCGACCGGCTCCAGCCGCTCGGGCCAGGCGAAGATCGCGGCCTGCAGATCCGCGTCGAGCCCCTGCCTGGCGGCCATCCGGCGATGGTGCTGCAGCTCGTATTCGCACGAGCGCAGGTGCGCGACCCGCAGGATCACCAGCTCGGTGTCGATCGCCGGCAGCCGGCCGCGCAGCACGCGGCCGCTGTAGATGCTCCACACCAGGAACAGGAACTTGTTCTGGCCCAGCGTGGTGAACAGGTGCATCTCGGGCGCGCGGACCTTGCGGGCGGCCGACTTCGCGAGAATCCAGTTGATCAGCCCGAGTTCGCGCAACCGCCCCGACGGGATGCGGCCGTTTTCCGGCGCGGTCACGGTTGCTGCACCAGGTACGGGGAGACCGTGCTGCGGTGCTCGTCCAGGTCCAGGGCGCGCCCCAGCGCCGGGAACGCCCGCTGCGGGCAGTTGTCGCGCTCGCAGACGCGGCAGCCCGCGCCGATCGGTGTGGCGATATCACCCGACAAGTCGAGTCCTTCCGAGTAGACGAGCCGGTGCGCGTGGCGAAGCTCGCAGCCCAGCCCGATCGCGAAGGTTTTACCTGGCTGACCATACCGGGCGGCGCGGCGCTCCACGGTGCGGGCCACCCACATGTAGTTGCGGCCGTCTGGCATCTGGGCGATCTGCACCAGGATCTTGCCCGGGTTGGCGAACGTCTCGTACACGTTCCACAGCGGGCAAGTGCCGCCGCTGGACGAGAAGTGAAAACCGGTGGCGGACTGGCGTTTTGACATGTTTCCGGCCCGATCCACCCGGACGAACGAAAACGGCACGCCGCGCATCGACGGCCGCTGCAGCGTCGAAAGCCGGTGCGCGATGGTCTCGTAACTCACCGAGTAGAAGGAGGACAGCCGCTCGACGTCGTAACGGAAATTCTCCGCGACGTCATGGAATTGGCGGTAGGGCAGCACCGCGGCCGCGGCGAAGTAGTTGGCCAGCCCCAGCCGGGCCAGGGTGTGCGACTCGTCGCTGGTGAACTTGCCCTCCGCTACGAGGACGTCGATCAGGTCGCCGTATTCGAGGTAGGCCAACTCGGCGGCCATCTTGAAAACCTGCTGACCCAGCGAGAGGTGGTTGCTGATCTCCAGCGTCTTGGTGGCGGGGTCGAACCGGTGCAGCACGGTGTCGCCTAGATCGATGCGGCGGTTGATGTGCACCCCGTGCACCTCGGTCAGCCGGCGGTTCAGCTCGCGAGCCAGGTCGCCGTGGTGCATCCGCATCTGGATGGTCAGGTCTTCGGCGGCGGTGTCCAGCTCGTGCAGATAGTTCTGGCGTTGGTAGAAGTAGTCGCGGACCTCCTCGTGCGGCATGGTGATCGACCCGCTGCCGCTGCCGTCGGAGAACCGCTCCTCGGTGGCGGCCGCCAGCTGCGCGGTGGTGATCCGGTAGCGCCGGTGCAGGTTGACCACCGCCCGGGCCAGCCCGGGGTGGGCGGCGACCATCTCGGCCACCTCGGCGGGCTCGACGTCGATGTCCAGGTCGCGGTCCAGGGTGACCTCGCGCAGCTCGGCGACCAGCCGGGTGTCGTCCTGGGAGGCGAAGAACGTCGCATCCACGCCGAACACCTCGGTGATGCGCAGCAACACCGCCACCGTCAGGGGGCGAACGTCGTGCTCGATCTGGTTCAGGTAGCTCGGCGAGATATCCAGCATCTGCGCCAGGCCGGCCTGAGAGAACCCGCGCTCGTTGCGCAGCTGGCGGACGCGGGAGCCGACGAAGGTCTTGGACACTTTGCCCAGGGTACCGGGGTTGCTAAGCGGACGTTGGCAGAGTTCGCATGGGCGGCGTCCGCGTCGCAATTGGTTTTTGACCCAGGTGGTTGGCATGATTCGCTGCGGAGGCCCCAGGACTGGCCTGGGGTGCCCACGAGGAGGAAACGGGGAGCGAAGCCGTGAGCCTGGACAAAGAACTGATGCCGGTTCCCGACGGGCACCCCGACGTGTTCGACCGCGAATGGCCGCTGCGGGTCGCCGACATCGACCGCACCGGCCGGTTGCGGCTGGACGCGGCGTGCCGACACATCCAGGACATCGGGCAGGATCAGCTGCGCGAGATGGGCTTCGAGGAAACACACCCGCTCTGGATCGTCCGCCGCACGATGCTCGACCTGATCCGCCCGATCGAATTCCAGGACATGCTGCGCTGCCGCCGGTGGTGTTCGGGCACCTCGAACCGCTGGTGTGAGATGCGGGTTCGCGTCGACGGGCGCAAGGGCGGCCTGATCGAGTCCGAGGCCTTCTGGATCAACATCAACCGCGAGACCCAGATGCCGTCGCGCATCTCCGACGACTTCCTCGCCGGCCTGCACAAGACCACGTCGATCGACCGGCTGCGCTGGAAGGGCTACCTGAAGCCGGGCAGCCGGGACGACGCCTCGGAGATCCACGAGTTTCCGGTCCGGGTCACCGACATCGACCTGTTCGACCACATGAACAACTCGGTGTATTGGAGCGTGATCGAGGACTACCTGGCCTCGCACCTGGAGCTGATGCAGCTTCCCCTGCGGATCACCATCGAGCACGAGGCGCCGGTGGCCCTCGGCGACAAGCTGGAGATCATTTCGCACGTGCACCCGCCCGGTTCGACCGATCAGTTCGGTCCCAACCTGGCCGATCGCACTGTTACAACGCTCACATACGCGGTCGGCGACGAGGCCAAAGCGGTCGCCGCGATCTTCACCCGATAGGGCAACCTTCACCCCCGTCAATTTCCATTCTGACCTGCGGATATGGGGTTACTGACCGGTAGATTCTGAAACGGTTAAGTTTCCGTTCAACTTCGCAAAATTCGCAAAATGGGGAGCAGTCGTTGCCGAAATTGGCAAATGAAACGGCTGGACCTGCGTCAACGGCTGTGCCATCGTCGAGTTAGCACACCAGCGAAGTTGAGCCTCTAGCTGCCGCCGGTGACGCGTTCACCTAACCAGTAGTGAAGATCGTTGAAGGAGCATGCCCAATGTCTGCCGTTGGCACCCCCAAGAGCGCCGAACAGATCAAGAAGGACTGGGACACCAACCCGCGCTGGAAGGGTGTCACCCGCACCTACAGCGCCGAGGACGTCGTCGCCCTGCAGGGCACCGTGGTCGAGGAGAACACCCTGGCCCGCCGCGGCGCCGAGGTCCTCTGGAGCCAGTTGCACGACCTCGAGTTCGTCAACGCGCTCGGCGCGCTGACCGGCAACATGGCCGTCCAGCAGGTCCGCGCCGGCCTGAAGGCCATCTACCTGTCGGGTTGGCAGGTCGCCGGTGACGCCAACCTGTCCGGTCACACCTACCCCGACCAGAGCCTGTACCCGGCCAACTCGGTGCCGCAGGTGGTGCGCCGGATCAACAACGCGCTGTTGCGCGCCGACCAGATCGCCAAGGTCGAGGGTGACACCTCGGTGGAGAACTGGCTGGCGCCGATCGTCGCCGACGGCGAGGCGGGCTTCGGTGGCGCGCTCAACGTCTACGAGCTGCAGAAGGCGATGATCGCCGCGGGCGTCGCGGGGTCGCACTGGGAGGACCAGCTCGCCTCGGAGAAGAAGTGTGGTCACCTCGGTGGCAAGGTGCTGATCCCGACCCAGCAGCACATCCGCACGTTGACCTCCGCCCGCCTGGCGGCCGACGTGGCCGACGTGCCGACCGTCGTGATCGCCCGGACCGACGCCGAGGCGGCCACGCTGATCACCTCGGACGTCGACGAGCGCGACCAGCCGTTCATCACCGGTGAGCGGACCAAGGAAGGCTTCTACCGGGTGCGCAACGGCCTCGAGCCCTGCATCGCCCGGGCCAAGGCCTACGCGCCGTACTCGGACCTGATCTGGATGGAGACCGGCACCCCGGACCTGGAGCTGGCGGCGAAGTTCGCCGAGGGCGTCAAGGCCGAGTTCCCCGACCAGCTGCTGGCCTACAACTGCTCGCCGTCGTTCAACTGGAAGAAGCACCTCGACGACGCGACCATCGCCAAGTTCCAAAAGGAGCTGGGCGCAATGGGATTCAAGTTCCAGTTCATCACGCTGGCCGGCTTCCACGCGCTGAACTACTCGATGTTCGATCTGGCCTACGGCTACGCCCGCAACCAGATGACCGCGTACGTCGAGCTGCAGGAGCGCGAGTTCGACGCCGAGGAGCGCGGTTACACCGCGACCAAGCACCAGCGCGAGGTCGGTGCGGGATACTTCGACCGCATCGCCACCACCGTCGACCCCACTTCGTCGACGACCGCGCTGACCGGCTCCACCGAAGAGGGTCAGTTTCACTGATCGTCTGCGGAGCCGAGCAGTCGCGAAATCGCACCGCTGCGATCCAGATCGTGCGAATCAGCGCCTGCTGACCGTGAAGTAGCATTGGCCCCGCCCAGCGAACCTGGGCGGGGCCTATTGCGGTGCAAGACGATACGACACCGAAAGAGATGACAGTGAGCGACGCAGCGATTCAGCGGGTAGGGGTGGTCGGGGCCGGCCAGATGGGGTCCGGCATCGCCGAGGTCTCGGTCCGCGCCGGCGTCGACGTGACGGTGTTCGAGACCACCGAGGCCCTGATCACCGCCGGACGCAACCGCATCGTGAAGTCTCTGGAGCGCGGCGTCAGCGCGGGCAAGGTGACCGAGCGGGAGCGCGACCGCGCGCTGAGCAAGCTCACCTTCACCACCGATCTGAAGGACCTCGCCGACCGCCAGCTGGTGATCGAGGCGATCGTCGAGGACGAGGCCGTCAAGGCGGAGATCTTCGCCGAACTCGACCGCGCCATCACCGATCCCGACGCGGTGCTGGCGTCCAACACCTCCAGCATTCCGATCATGAAGATCGCAGCGGCCACCAAGAACCCGCAGCGCGTGCTCGGGCTGCACTTCTTCAACCCGGTGCCGGTGCTGCCGCTGGTCGAGTTGGTCTGCACGTTGGTCACCGACGAGGCCGCCGCGGCGCGCACCGAGGAGTTCGCGAGCGCGGTGCTGGGCAAGCAGGTGGTGCGCTGTTCGGATCGGTCCGGCTTCGTGGTGAACGCGCTGCTGGTGCCCTACCTGCTGTCGGCCATCCGCATGGTGGAGGCAGGTTTCGCCACCATCGAAGACGTCGACAAGGCGGTCGTCGCCGGGCTATCGCACCCGATGGGCCCGCTGCGGCTGTCCGACCTGGTGGGGCTGGACACCCTGAAACTGATCGCGGACAAGATGTTCGAAGAATTCAAGGAGCCGCAGTACGGCCCGCCGCCGCTGTTGCTGCGCATGGTGGAGGCGGGCCGGCTGGGCAAGAAGACCGGCCAGGGCTTCTACACGTACTGACGGCGGGCGCCGCGAAAGCGCTTGCCGCGCCTACTTTTCCAGCGTGAACTGGTCGACGTCGGTGTAGCCCTGGCGGAACAGCTTGGCGCAGCCGGTCAGGTACTTCATGTACCGGTCGTAGACCTCTTGCGACTGGATGGCGATCGCCTCCTCGCGGTTCGCCCGCAGGGCGGTGGCCCACATCTGAAGCGTCCGCGCGTAGTGCAGCTGCAGCGAGTGCACCCGGGTCAGCTCGAAGCCGGCCGTCACCGCGTACTCCCCGACGGTCTGCGGCGTGGGCAGCCAGCCCCCCGGGAAGATCTCGGTGAGGATGAACTGCGAGAAGTGCACGATCTCGTGGGTCAGCGTCATGCCGCGCGCCCGGGCCTCCTTGAACGAGGGCCGAACGATGGTGTGCAGCAACATCACTCCGTCGGACGGCAGCACCTGGTAGGCCATCTTGAAGAAGCGGCCGTAGCGCTGGCGGCCGAAGTGCTCGAACGCCCCGATCGACACGATGCGGTCGACGGGCTCGTGGAATTTCTCCCAACCCTCCAGCAGCACCCGCCGCGTGCGCGGGGTGTCCATCTCGTCGAACGACTTCTGCACGTGCTCGGCCTGGTTCTCCGACAGCGTCAGGCCCACGACGTTCACGTCGTACTTCTCGATGGCCCGCCGCATGGTCGCGCCCCAGCCGCAGCCGATGTCCAGCAGCGTCATCCCGGGCTCGAGCTTCAGCTTGCCCAGCGCCAGGTCGATCTTGGCGAGCTGCGCCTCTTCCAGCGTCATGTCGTCCCGCTCGAAGTAGGCGCAGCTGTAGGTCTGGGTGGGGTCCAGGAACAGCCGGAAAAAGTCGTCGGACAAGTCGTAGTGGGCTTGCACGTTTCCAAAATGCGGCGTGAGCTGCACGGACATGTCGAGAAGAGCCTTTCGTTATGCGGAGGCGGGGATGACCGGCCTGCACGACGCAGCCCTGCGTCACCCCCGGTGCATCCCTGCATGCTAGTCGTCGCGGCGATGCGAGTCGTCTTCGCTAGCGGCTCATAGCGTCACACGACATGGCCCGAATGCACAAAAGAGCGACCCCGGCGCCGCACCGTGGGCCGGCTACGTCGGGGACGAATCCTCGTGTCCCCGCGGCGGCACGATCGGCGACGGGTGGGGCTCCTCGCGGAACTTCTCCAGCGACCCACCGACCTCGACGATCCCCTTCAGCGCGTTCCAGCTCAGCATCGTCAGGTAGTCGATCAGCTCGTCGCGGCTCATGCGCGGGTAGGACATCCAGGAGTGGGTGGCCAGCTGGACGCCGCCGACGATCAGGTAAGCCCACGGCTCCGCGCCGCCGGTGTCCATCCCCGCCTGTTGCATCCGGCGGCGCATCAGCACCGCGAGCATGCGGGCGATGATCCGCTCGGAGTCGGCGATCACCTTGCTCTTGCTGCCCGAACTGTTGGCCATCACGAAGCGGTACGGCTCGGGTTCGTTCGCGACGGTTTCCACGTACACCCGGATGACCTCGCGGGTCAGGTCGAAGCCGTCGAGGTTGGAGGTCAGCGCCGAGGCCATGTTGGGGATCAGGGTGGTCTGCGTGAACCGCATCATCACGGCGGTGGTCAGGTCGTTCTTGTCGACGAAGTAGCGGTACAGCACCGTCTTCGAGACGCCGATCTCCGCGGCGATGTCGTCCATGCTGATGGTGCCGCCGAGGCGCCGGATCGCGTCGATCGTGCCGTCTACCAACTCGTTGCGGCGCTCCACCTTGTGCTGGTGCCAGCGTCGCTTGCGGCCATCCGTCTTGGCCGCCACAGCCAACATTCGCTCTGCCACTGTCGCCGATATCCCATTCACTAGACGCACTCGATACTACGGCGTGCGGGCCTGTTTCGAACTCTGACCGCGCGCCGCTGCGGGCCCGGGAGCAGTGTCGTCGCATCAATCGGCCGCTTCGATAGATGATGGTGGGGTGGTACACAGAGCCTCGTCGCGAGGCGAAGCGCCGGCCCCTCGATCGACGGGGCCGGACGCGCTGATTTCGTCGACCGCTGCGGGGCGCCCGCACGCGTCGTTAGCCGAGTCCTTCGCCGGTGCCGACCCGCAGGCCGACGCCGAGCGCCGAGTGGCGCTGCGCCGGATGAAGGCCGTGGCCCTGAGCTTCCTGATCGGCGCCACCGGCCTGTTCCTCGCCTGCCGATGGGCCCAGGCCCACGCCAACCTGGGCGCTTGGGTCGGTTACGTGGGCGCCGCCTCGGAGGCCGGGATGGTCGGCGCGCTGGCCGACTGGTTCGCGGTGACGGCGCTGTTCCGCCATCCGCTGGGCATCCCCATCCCGCACACCGCGATCATCAAGCGCAAGAAGGATCAGCTCGGGGAGGGGCTGGGAACCTTCGTGCGGGAGAACTTCCTGTCACCGCCGGTGGTGGAGACCAAGCTGCGGGACGCGCAGGTGCCGGGACGGCTCGGCAAGTGGCTGTCGGAGCCCGCGCACGCGCAGCGGGTGGCCAGCGAGACGGCCACCTTGCTGCGGGTGCTGGTGGAGCTGCTGCGCGACGACGACGTCCAGCAGGTGATCGACCGGATGATCGTGCGCCGCATCGCCGAACCGCAGTGGGGGCCGCCGGTCGGACGGGTGCTGGCGACCCTGCTGGCCGAGAACCGCCAGGAGGCGCTGATCCAATTGCTGGCCGACCGCGCCTTCCAGTGGTCCCTGAACGCCGGCGAGGTGATCCAGCGGGTGGTCGAGCGGGATTCGCCGACCTGGTCGCCGCGCTTCATCGACCACCTGGTCGGCGACCGCATCCACCGCGAGCTGATGGACTTCACCGACAAGGTGCGCCGCAATCCCGATCACGAGCTGCGCCGGTCGGCGACCCGGTTCCTATTCGAATTCGCCGACGACCTGCAACACGACGCGGACACCATCGCGCGCGCCGACGCGATCAAAGAACAGCTGATGGCGCGCGACGAGATCGCCAACGCGGCGGCGACGGCGTGGAAGACGCTGAAGCGGCTGGTGCTCGAGGGCGTGGACGACCCGTCCAGCACGCTGCGCACCCGCATCGCCGACACGGTGGTCCGCATCGGGGAGTCGCTGCGCGACGACGCCGACCTGCGCGACAAGGTGGACAACTGGATCGTCCGGGCGGCCCAGCACCTGGTTTCTCAGTATGGGGTGGAGATCACAGCGATCATCACCGACACCATCGAGCGCTGGGACGCCGAGGAGGCCAGCCGGCGCATCGAGCTCCACGTGGGCCGTGACCTGCAGTTCATCCGGATCAACGGCACGGTCGTCGGCTCGCTCGCCGGCCTGGTGATCTACGCCGTCGCGCAGCTGCTTTTCTAGTAGTGCTAACAAGTGCTTGCAATAGCAAGCACTTGTAGTAGTCTGAGGGCCGTCAGATCGACCGTCCGACCAGGAGCACGCCATGGCACCCGAGGAGAAGCTCTCCGCCAAGGTGTCCAACGCCGCCTCCGACATGGCCTCGGACATCGGTAGCTTCATCCGGACCCAGCGCGAACAAGCGCAGGTCTCGGTGCGCCAGCTCGCCGAGAAGTCCGGGGTGAGCAATCCGTATCTGAGCCAGGTGGAGCGGGGACTGCGCAAACCGTCCGCCGACGTGCTCAACCAAATCGCCAAGGCCTTGCGGGTTTCCGCCGAGGTGCTCTACGTGCGGGCCGGGATCCTCGAGCCCAGCGACAAGAGCCAGGTGCGCGACGCCATCATCACCGACACCGCGATCACCGAGCGCCAGAAGCAGATCCTGCTCGACATCTACACGTCGTTCACCCAACAGAACGAATCCACCGAACCGAGCAACGAGGAGTGTGCCCCCGAATCCAACGGCGAGTGAAGTTTCCCCGTTCTGGCCGGCACGCATAGACCCACAGACACGCAGGGGACCGTCGCCCTTCGTCTCCCATAACAAACACCCAAGAACGCCGTAACGAAAGGAATCATCATGGCGGACAACACCAACATCGAAGATCTGCGGGCCCCGCTGCTCGCGGCCCTCGGCGCGGCCGACCTGGCCCTGGCGACGGTCAACGAGCTGATCGCGAACCTGCGCGATCGCGCCGAAGAGACGCGCGCCGACACCCGCACCCGGGTCGAGGAGAGCCGCGCTCGCCTGACCAAGCTGCAGGAGGACCTGCCCGAGCAGATCGGCGAGCTGCGCGAGCGGTTCACCAGCGACGAACTGCGCAAGGCGGCCGAGGGCTACCTGGACGCGGCGACCAACCGCTACAACGAGCTCGTCGAGCGGGGCGAGGCCGCGCTGCAGCGGCTGCGCAGCCAGACCGGTCTGGACGACGCCTCCGCGCGCGCGGAGGGCTACGTGGACCAGGCCGTCGAGCTGACCCAGGAGGCCCTGGGCACCGTCGCGTCGCAGACCCGCGCGGTCGGCGAGCGCGCCGCCAAGCTGGTCGGCATCGAGCTGCCCAAGAAGACCGACGAGTCGGCCAAGAAGGCCCAGAAGGCTGTCGCCAAGAAGGCGCCCGCCAAGAAGGCGCCCGCCAAGAAGGCTCCGGCCAAGAAGGCGTCCGCCAAGAAGGTCACCCAGAAGTAAGTCGCGGCGTCGACTCGGAGTTGCCTGTCCGACAACTCCGTGTCGACGTTTCCGACGGCGCCCGCATACGCTTAAGGCGTGAGCCACCTCGTGGGTACCGTCATGTTGGTCTTGCAGATCGCCGTTTTGGTCACGGCGGTATACGCGTTCGTGCACGCCGCGCTCCAGCGGCCCGACGCCTACACCGCCGCCGACAAGCTGACCAAGCCGGTGTGGTTGGTGATCCTCGGCCTGGCCGTCGCCCTGACGTCCATCCTGAGTTTTGTTTTCGGGGTACTCGGGATGGCGATCGCCGCGTGCGCGGCGGGCGTGTATCTGGTCGACGTGCGGCCGAAACTTCTCGAAATCCAAGGTAAGTCGCGCTAGCGGGATGAAGGCCCTGCTGACGGTGTCGGCAGCGGTGCTCGTCGCGCTGTGCGGTCCCGCGGGCACCGGGGCGGCGGACCCGGGCACGGCGTCCCCGCCGTTCATCGACCACACGCAGTGGGCGCAATGGCACGGCCTGACCAGCCTGCGCGTGTTCCCGACGCCCTCGGGGCGGCTGGCCGCCAGGCAGCAGGCCGAAAACGCGGCCGACGAGGCGTGGGCCGAGGTCTTGGCGCTGTCGCCGGACGCGGACACCGCCGGCATGCGCGCGCAGTTCGTGTGCCATTGGCAGTACGCCGAACTCGCGCAGCCCGGCAAGGTCAGCTGGAACCTGGAGCCCTGGCGCCCCGTCGTCGACGATGCGGAGATGGTCGCGTCCGGATGCAATCCGGGCGGGCCCGAAGAAAGGTTCTAGTGGCGAACAAACCCACCCGGGCGCAGCTGGCGGCGCTTGTCGACCACACCCTGCTCAAGCCCGAGGCCACCGAGGCGGACGTGGTCGCCCTGGTCGCCGAGGCCGCCGATTTGGGCGTCTACGCGGTGTGTGTCTCGCCGTCCATGGTTCCGGTCGCGGTGCGCGCCGGGCAGGGCGTGCGGGTGGCGAGCGTGGCGGGCTTCCCGTCGGGCAAGCACACGTCGGCGGTCAAGGCGCTGGAGGCCGAACGGGCCGTGGCGGCCGGCGCCGCCGAGGTGGACATGGTCATCGACATCGGCGCCGCCCTGGCCGGGGACATCGACGCCGTGCGGGCCGACATCGCGGCCGTGCGCGACGCCATGACCGGGGGCCCGGTGCTGAAGGTGATCGTGGAGTCCGCGGTGCTGCTGTCGGGTACGGACGACCGCACCCTGGTGCGGGTGTGCCGCGCCGCCGAGGACGCCGGCGCCGACTTCGTGAAGACGTCGACCGGCTTCCATCCCGCGGGCGGCGCCTCGGTGCGCGCGGTCACCGTGATGAGCCAGACGGTCGGCGGCCGGTTGGGCGTCAAGGCCAGCGGCGGCATCCGCGCCGCCGCCGACGCGCTCGCGATGCTGGATGCGGGCGCCACCCGGCTCGGCCTGTCCGGCACCCGCTCCGTGCTCGACGGGCTGGGCTGAATTGTCCGGCGCCTCCTCGCGCCGTGCCGGCGCGCATCGTTACCGGACGGCTAAACCGTCACAGGTTGGCGAAGCAGGGGTCGTTGTTGTTGCCGGTCGGGATGCTGGCGTTGCGCGTCGAGAAGTGGCTCGTCACACCGTCGTTGGTGACCTGCACGCTGTCCGCGTGGATGCCCAGCGGGTAGTTCTTGGTGAACTGCGAGGTGAAGTCGTCCAGGGTCGACTGCACCGACTCCTTGGGCATCGTGAAGCCGAGCGCGTTGAAGCTGACGATCTGCAGCTGCAGGCCGGTGCCCGACACCACCGGCTTGGTGGTGAGGTTGTCCAACATGCCCTTCAGCTCGATGGTCCCGTCGGCGGGGTGGGTGGTCACCGTGTTGGTGACGAAGGGGCCCAGCACCGGAATCGCGTTCTGGACGGACTGCTTGATGCCGTCGGACGTCCAGGTGACGGTCGCGTCCAGCGACCCGATCGTGCCCTTCGAGTCCTGCGTGTCCTTGAGCTGGACGTCGCGGATGTTGATGTCGATCTTCATGCCCTTGGCGTCGCGGACCTGGTTGCCCGCCGTCGACACCGAGATGTTGGTGTAGTGCTTGGTGAGTTGCTGCCAGAGCATCAACGGCGTCACCCCGAACGACGCCGTCGCGGAGTCCTTGACCTCGCAGGCCACCGCCTCGGCTACCTTGCTGTTGGCGACGTGCCGGACGTACAGCTCGGCGCCGACGAGGCCCGCGATCACCAGGCACACCACGATGATGCAGACCAGCACCACGGAGAGCGGATCACGCAGGAAGCGCCGCTTCTTGGTGCCCGGCGCGGGGTCCTCGCCGGGGGTTCGCAGCGTCTCCGTCGGCCCCGCGGGCGGGACGGGTCGTTCGCACCGAGCACGCCATCGTCGGCGAGGTGTATGACGGGGACGA
>NZ_LZJX01000019.1:0-125783 GCF_001667595.1 Mycobacterium sp. E2989
GTTCGAGGCCGGCGGGGCGGCGACGAACCTGTTGACCGGCGCCTGCCCGGGGACGGCGGTGACGTTCTGCGGCGCCGACCACCCCCGGTGCGCCCGCACCCGCCGCGGCCGGGCCCACCGCGCCGGTGACCCCCGCGCCCGCCACCTCCGGAACCATCCGGGACTATCTGCAGTCCAAGGGCGTCAAGCTCGAGGCGCAAAAACCCGAAGGCCTCAAGGCGCTCGACATCACCTTGCCGGTGCCGGCCCGTTGGACCCAGGTGCCCGACCCCAACGTGCCCGACGCGTTCGCGGTGATCGCCGACCGGCAAGGCAGCAGCATCTACACCTCGAATGCGCAGGTGGTGGTGTACAAACTGGTCGGCGCGTTCGATCCCCGGGAGGCCATCAGCCACGGCTACGTCGACAGCCAGAAGCTCCTGGCGTGGCAGCCGACCAACGCCTCGATGGCCGATTTCGGTGGCTTTCCGTCGTCGGTCGTAGAAGGTACGTACCGCGACGGTGACATGACGCTGAACACCTCGCGGCGGCACGTCATCGCCACCTCGGGGCAGGAGAAGTACCTGGTGTCGCTCGCGGTGACCACCGATCGTGCGGTGGCCGTCGCCGACGCGCCCGCCACCGACGCGATCATCAACGGCTTCCGCGTGACGGTTCCGGGAGCCCCGGTTCCGGCGCCGGTCCAGAGCCCTGGGGCGTCGCCGGTCGGCCTCGCCCCGGCGCCGGCGCCGGTCGCCCAGGTCCCTGCCGCGGCTCCGGTCCCCCAGGTGCCGGCGGCCGCACCGGTCGCCCAGGTGCCGGCGGCACCGGTCGCCCAGGTGCCTGCCGCGGCCCCGGTCCCGCAAGCCCCGGCCGTGGCTCCGCTTCGGCAGACCTCGGCGACGGCGCCAGTCGGCTTGCCCGCGGCGCCCATGCCCAGCCGGCAGCCCACGCCGAACCTGTTGACCCTGGTGCCGGGCCTACCCCCACTCCCCAATTTCTCGTTTCTGCAGCACTAGGCGCTGCGGCGGCTCCGCTGGAGCCCACTGAGCGGACGGGTGCCCGGGCTCGTATTGTGAGGCCATGCTGATTGCGGGCGTCCTGTGCATGTGTGCGGCGGTGGCCTCCGCCGGGTTCGGAACCTGGTCGCTGGCGCGCACCCAGAATGTCGACCCCACCGCGCTGGCGCTGCGGTCCATGGCTCCGGCGCAGCTGGCGGCCGCGATCATGCTGGCCGCCGGCGGTGTGGTGGCCCTGGCGGCCTCCCCGCACACCGCGCTCGTGGTGTTGATCGTCTGTGTCGTCGGCGCCTTCGGAACGCTGGCCGCCGGGTCGTGGCAGAGCGCGCGCTTCGCGCTGCAGCAGGAGGCCGCGGCCCCGGCGTGCGCGGGAACCTGCGCCGGCTGCACGCAGTCCTGCCACTGAGAAAGTAAGGCCCCGGCGTGGGGGGCGTCAGTTGCGGCTGAGGTCGATCGGATGGGTCGCCAGTAGCGACAGCGGCAGCGGCTGGCGGCGCAGCACCTGGCCCCACAGGTCGGACCTCGCCCCGACGAGGACGTCAGATGGCAAGCCCGACAAGACAATCCAGTCGTCGCGCTCGATTTCGCCTTCGAGTTGGCCGATGGTCCAGCCGGAGTAACCCGCGAAGATCCGCACGCCCTCCACCAGCGGCGCGATCGAGTCGGGGTCGGCATCCAGGTCGACCATGACCACCCGGCCGTCGACATGCCGCAACCCCGGAACGCCCTGGGGATCGGCGCCGACCCGCAACGCGGCCAGGCAGAGCGCCGCATCACGCTTCACCGGGCCGCCGATGAACATCGTCTTCGGCTTGGCCGCGAGTTTGGTCCACTGCGGCAGCACGTTGTACACCGCGGTCTCGCTGGCGCGGTTGAGGACGACCCCCAACGTGCCACCGTCGTTGTGCTCGACGATGTAGATGACGCTGCGCCGAAACGTCGGTTCGAAAAGATCGGTGTTGGCAAGCAGCAACGTACCCGCGCGCACCCGCTGTGCGGCCGGCGCGACATAGTCCTCTGGATCCTCGGGCGGCGGCACCTCACCATCATCGCATCCGGCGCGGGCCGCCCGGCGGAATCGAGCGCGGGCCGCAAATATTTGTACTGTTGTTAGGCGGCTCGGACCGCGGCGAGCTTGCTAGCCCCAATTGTGGAAGTCGGTTTGGTGATCCAATCCCGGATGCACTCAAGCGCACCCGTCGAAATATGGCGGTCGGTGCGCGGTTTGCCAGACTTCTCGCGACTGCTGCAGGTGCGCATGGCGAGCCAGTTCGGGGATGGGTTGTTCCAAGCGGGCCTGGCCGGGGCGTTGCTGTTCAACCCCGACCGGGCCGCCGATCCGATGGCCATCGCGCGGGCGTTCACCGTGCTGTTCCTGCCCTACTCGCTGTTGGGTCCGTTCGCCGGCGCGCTGATGGACAGGTGGGACCGGCGGCTGGTGATCGTCGGCGCCAACGCCGGCCGGCTCATCCTGATCGCCGCGATCGGCACGATCCTGGCGGTCAGGGCGGGCGACCTGCCGCTGTTGTTGGGCGCGCTGTTCGCCAACGGTTTGGCCCGCTTCGTCGGGTCCGGGCTCGCGGCCTCGTTGCCGCACGTCGTGCCGCGCGAACAGGTCGTCACGATGAACGCCCTGGCCAACGCGTCGGGAGCCATCGCCGCCTTCATCGGCGCCAACTTCATGCTCGTGCCCCGGTTCGTGTTCGGCGCGGGAGACAAGGGCGCCTCGGCGATCATCTTTCTCACCGGTGTCCCCATCGCAACCGCCCTGCTGCTGTCGTTGCGGTTCGGCTCGCGCGTGCTGGGCCCCGACGACACCAAGAGGGCCATCCACGGACCGGTCTTCTACGCCGTGATCACCGGCTGGTTGCACGGCGCGCGGACGGTGGCGCAGCGGCCGACGGTTGCCGCCACCCTGTCTGGCCTGGCCGCCCACCGCATGGTGATCGGCATCAATTCGCTGCTCGTCCTGTTGCTGGTTCACCACCTCACGAACCCCGAGGCCGGGGGATTGGGGACGGCGCTGGTGTTCTTCGGCGCCGCCGGCCTGGGCGCGTTCCTGTCCAACCTGTTGACTCCACCCGCGGTCCGCCGCTGGGGGCGCTACGCCACGGTCAACGGTGCCCTCGCGACGTCGGCGATCATCGAGGTCGCCGGCGCGGGATTGCTACTGCCGATCATGGTGGCATGCGGTTTCCTTCTCGGGGTGACCGGGCAAATGGTCAAGCTGTGCGCCGACTCGGCGATGCAGATGGACGTCGATGACGCCCTTCGCGGGCACGTGTTCGCCGTGCAGGACGCGCTGTTCTGGGTCGCGTTCATCGTTTCGATCACGGTGGCTGCGGCGCTGATTCCCGACGACGGGCGTGCACCCGCTTTTGTGCTGGTCGGCTCGGGGATTTACCTGGTCGGCCTGGTCATGCACGGCGTCCTCGGCCGTCGCGGCGAACGAGCGGATAATTCCCACCCGGCGGAGACAACCGACGATCGGAGGCAATGATGGCGGGTCCCGAGCCCATCGTGGCTGACCTACGAGCCGAAAGCGACGAGCTGGACGACCTGGTTGCGCCGCTGCCCGCCGACCGCTGGTCCGAGCCCACTCCAGCGCCGGGCTGGACGATCGCCCACCAGATCGGGCACCTGCTGTGGACCGATCGGGTCGCGCTGACCTCCGTCACCGACGAAGCGGCGTTCGCCGAAACCCTCGAGGCCGCTGCCGCCGACCCAACGGGCTTCGTCGACGCGGGCGCCGAAGAAGTGGCGGCCTCGGCGCCGGCCGAACTGCTCGCAGACTGGCGGGCCACCCGCGGCCGGTTGCACGAGCAGCTGCTGGCGGTCCCCGCCGGGCGCAAACTTCCGTGGTTCGGACCCCCGATGAGCGCGGCGTCGATGGCGACCGCGCGGCTGATGGAGACCTGGGCGCACGGCCTGGACGTCGCCGATGCGCTGGGGGTCAAACGAGCGGCCACCGATCGGCTGCGGTCGATCGCACACCTCGGTGTGCGCACCCGCGACTACGCGTTCGTCGTCAACAATCTCGCCCCGCCGGCCGAGCCGTTCCTGGTCGAACTGCGCGCACCGGGCGGTGACACCTGGAGCTGGGGATCGCCCGACGCGGCGCAGCGGGTGAGCGGCTCCGCCGAGGACTTTTGCTACTTGGTCACCCAACGCCGCCCGCTGAGCGGCCTGGACATCACCGCACAGGGGTCCGACGCGCAGCGCTGGTTGGAGATCGCGCAGGCCTTCGCGGGTCCGCCGGGCGCCGGGCGATGAGCGCGCGTGCGCGCGAAGAGAGCCGGCGCCATTTGACCTGAGCGTCGGGCGATGAGCGCGCGTGCGCGCGAAGAGAGCCGGCGCCATTTGACCCGGGCGCCGGGCGATGAGCGCGCGTGCGCGCGAAGAGAGCCGGCGCCATTTGACCTGAGCGCCGGGCGATGAGCGCGCGTGCGCGGTTAGTGCAGCGGGCCGCCGTAAGTCGCGCGGTTCTCGGCCTCGGCCTCTTCGCGCAGCGCCGAGATCGCGAGGTTCAGCCGGTCGGCCAGTTCGCCGTGGGCGTACGCGGCCATCACACCCGGGTGCAGGGTCAGCTTGAGCAACCGCCCGTCGGCATTCGCCACCGCATGAACGTCACCGAGATCGACGCTGTAGGTGACGGCCTCGGCCTGGGCGACGAGGGCTTCCCACTTGTCGGCCGCCTCGCTGAGTTCACGAAGAACTGATTCGACGAGATCCTTATCGCTGAGATTCGCGCGACCGCCCGAATCCGACACGGTCACAGTATCCTCGCCCCCTCCAACCAGCGTCAATTCATAATCGCGCGCCGTCCGGCCGCGCTATGCGCCCGCCGGTTCGGTGGCGAGTTTCTGATACCAGGCGAGGTGATAGTTCGCCGACACCGGGTCTGCGCTCGCGATGCCTTCGGTGGCGGCCATCAACAGACACTTGAGCAGCAGGGCCGGATTCACGGACGGGGACTGAACCAGGAGCTGATAGCGCGCCGTATCAAGGTGCACCCGCAGGACGTCGACCTCCTGATCGATCACAACGGCGTCCGCGGCGGCCGTGTCCGCCAGCCGTTGCACGATCCGGGGGAGGCCCTCGAACCGACGTGTGGTCTGGCTCAGCACTCTGGCCAGATCCGGGATGGCGGGCAGCTCACGCGGTTCCAACGAGGATTTCGTCGCGGTGAAGTCGGCCGAGCGGCGTAGCGAATCACCGGGAGCATAGGTGACGACGTGCACCGCGTCACCGAGCAATGCGGCGACCCTGCCCGTGCGTCGCCCGGGTTCCAACAACCGCACGCCCGCCGGGAGGTTGATGCCCGCAGGTATCCAGCCGTGGGCGAGGTCGGTGACCAAGACCGTCGTGCCGTCGGCGCGCTCGCCGACCGCCCAATTCAACCGCGGCTCCTGGCGGACCACGAACTCGAGCAGGCGATTCAGCCGGTTGATGTCGAAACCCGTTGCGGGCGCAGCCTTTTGCGGGGCAGGGCGGGGGATGGGCTCGTGGGGCGCCGGCTCGTCCTGGCCGGCCGGCTCGTCCTGGCCGGCCGGCTCGTCGACGACGGCGTGGTGGCGACCGCTGTCGGCGGGCTCGTCGACGACGGGCTCGACGTCGGTTATCGCGGGGATGACCTGCGTCTCCTCCAGCGCGGCCGCCGCTGCGACATCGGCGACCGGTTCCGGAGGTTGGGCCTCATCCTGGCCAGTGGCCGGCTCATCGGGTTCGGCGTGATGGCGACCGTTCGCGATGGGCTCCCAAGCCGGCTCGTCGACCACGGACTCGACGTCGGTTATCACGGGGATGACCTGCGTCTCCTCCATCGCGCCCGCGGGAGTGTCCTCCTCGGCGATCGCGGCGGGTTCGGCCTCATCGACCGCGGGCTCGACATCCGTGATCGCGGGTATGACCTGCGTCTCCTCCAGCGCGGTGGCGTCCGCGGTCGGTGGCTCCGGAGCACTTTCGGCGTCGTCTTGCTGCTCGAAGATGTGGCGACGACCGTTGGCGACGGACTCCCCAGCCGGCTCAGTTGCGCTCTCGCTCGGGGTTTCGCCGGCGCGCTCGACCTCCGCGACACTCGGGATGACCTGCGTCTCCTCCATGTCGGGGTACTCGGGAGCCGCGTCCTGGGGCACGGCCTCGGGCTCGTCGGCGCCGCCTTCCGCCGCGACGGGTGCCGGTTTCTCGACGACCCGCCAACGAGGACGACCCCGGCTCGCGTCGGGCGGCCCCGCCTCCGTAACCGCGGGAATGACTTGGGTCCGGTCCATATCCGGTGCCGGCGGCTCGGCGAACTGTAGGCGCGCATACCCGGCGGTCGCCCCTGCTGGCACCGCGTGCAGCTGGCGGATGGTCGATTCGACTCGCCGCACGGCGCGGGCACGCGCCTCGTCGATCACTCGGGCCTCTTCCGCCTGCCGCGGCAGGTCAGCCAATCCGGCGCGCTTGATCATCTTCAGCTGCTCGTTTGCGCCATCGACGATCCGCTGCAGGTCCGTCTTGAGATAGTCTGCAACCGTGGCGTTTTCGGCGGTAATCGTCGATAGCTCGGCAGGCCAAAGGCCACCGATCACCCACGGGGTGCAATCGATGGGAGAGCTGAAAGCCGGCATCGCCAGTGATTCCCGGGTAGCTCTCCGGAGGCGCTGGCGCGCCGTCATCCGACCGAAGATCGCCACCGGCTAAGCGTACCGGCATCTGATGAACGGGTTATTCGGTCAGTGAATTGTGCAGCTGTAACGGCCTGGGTAGCGTGTGGATATGGCTGAATCTGCGTTGCAGCAGCAACTCGACGAAGTGCGGGCCCTGCTCGCCCGCGCACGAGAGTTGTTCGGCCCCAATCCCGTAGAGCCGCCCACCGATATCGCCCCGGATCCCGAAGCGGCCAAAACCTGGTTGCTGTAGGACGTCGCAGCCGGTCAGATCGCCTTGTTGCGACGGCGCAGTTTATGCGCCAGTAGCTTCTCGATCGCCACGTCGAGGTCTCGCGGACTCGGAACCTCGGCTGACGGGGTGTGCCCGGCCGCCACGATTTCGTCGCGAATCTCCAGCAACGCCTTGAGGCACGACACATCCGCGGTGAGCAAGATGCCGCGGGCCAGCGTCTCGGCGTCGGTCTCCATCGCCTCTTCGCTCAGCGCGACGCTGTGCATGTACCCGCCGCGGCAGGAGCGGACGAGGATGTGCCCACTCGGGTGAACGGTGTCAAAAGCGGGATTAGCGTCCGTCATCGACCGCGGTCAGCGATGCCGCCGAGGTTGCGGGCAGCATCCTGCTCGTGCTGCTCCCACATCGTCGCCGACGCCGCCAGTTTGTCCGCCAGGTCGGCGTGGTCGGCGGCCTGTTGCTCGTAACACAGGCGTCGGAGCTCGAGCAGTTCCCGGCCGGCGTCGCGAAGTTCACCGAAGATCGGTCCCAGGGAGTCCAGGCTTTCCTGGATCGCCTCGTGCGACGCCGGGACCGTGCGCAAGTAATCGGAGGTTTCCTGGTGCCGCGCAGCGGCTTGACGCAAGTGCGCCGGCACCACATGGATCGAATCTGCCATCCGCTATCTCCTGTTCACGGCCGCCGGCCGAACCGGCGAGATCACTATTGTCAGGTGGTCGACGAACTCGCCGGCCGCGTGGGTGTCGGTGTGTCGGGCTTCGCCGGCGCGGTCACGGCTGCGGCCGCCGCCGGCGGATGCTCCCAGCCTAGAAAGGTTGGCCCGCTCACGGTGGCGATGTCTTGAATTTGGCCGTCGAGAAGGGCCTTGCCGGGACCAAGAGCCAGCGCATGCCGGTCGATGAACATCCCGATGTCGGCCGGACTCACATGCGCCGCGTCGACCGGGTTGGTCACCGCGGTGCCGGGTGGCGGGATCGTTATTCCCTGCTGCTGGAACGCATCTGGTATCGCCGCTCCGCCGACGGCGGCTTTGATCGCCGCTGCCAGCTGGGGACTGGCGGCCGTCACCGTTTCACCGTCGGGCAAAGTCACCGTGGTGGGGCCGACCGGTGGCGCGTCGGGATCGACCGCCGCCGCATCCTGTTCATCGCCAGGTTCATCGGACGACGCGTCCGTCTTCGGATCCGCGTGGCTCGCGACGTCCTCGAGTTCTTCGTCGTCGAGGCCTTGCAGCGCGGGATCCGTTGTGTCGCCCTGCAGGCCGGCCAGGGGCAGTCCGCTCGGGGCTCCGCCAAGGCTCGGCAGGCCCGGTGCGAAGTTGGGCATCGGTGGCAGCGCAGGGGTCATCGGCGCCACCGGGGCGGTCGCGGCGTCCGGCACGCCCACCGAGGGGATCTCATCGCTCGCCACACCCGGATCGTCGGCTAGCAACGAATCCAACAGCGGATCCCATTCCGGGTCGTCCGCCGGCTCGTCCGCGGAAGCACCCGTGGGCTGGGCCGGCCGCTGTTCGTCGGGACCGCTCGACTGACTCTTGGATGCGTCGTAGAGCGATGTCCACGCGGCCATCAGCGCCGACTTAGACGTGTCGTCCAGGCTGGCGTTGAGGACCACCGCACGGATGTCGCGAAGCTTGCCGATCAGGAAGCGCTGGAAATCGCGCGCGCCGGCCGGCGTGTCCAGGTCCGACCTCGTCCGGACCGCGGCTTCGGTGTCGTGCTGCAACTGGGCCAGCGCTTGGCTGCCCTCGACGGCGTTGAGGTGGGCGTTCAAAATCGCGGTGATGACTTGCAGGTCCAGCTGCGAACTCGCCGAATTCTGGTGTGCGAGCGTGGCTTCGGCGCGCGCGATGGCTTCCGCCGCCTCGCCCTGCTCGCGCGCGGGCGCAGCCGCATATTGTTGGCGAATCTTGCCCGCTATCGCCTGGAGCTGTTCGGGACGCGTGGTCGGGGTGATCACAGCGGCCAGCTCACCGGGCGACAGGGCCGCCTGCCAAGCGTTCGGGTCACCGGTGCGATCTCGGGCATCTTTCACCGCGGCCAGTAGCTCCTCGTGCGCCGACATCAGCTAGACAGCCGGCGCTGCTGATACCGCAATTCCTTGCGGGATGCGCTGCGGCCCCTCCATGCCCGGCGACAGTACCCAGAGCCCGTCGCGCGGACAATTCACTGAGCCGGGGGTTTGTGGATGACATCGCGACCGCACCTTGCCTAGCCGGTGTCGGTAACGTATTGGTCCCGAAGCCCTTCCAGCACAGCCTTTTTCGCTCGGCTGAGCTCGCGTGCACCGTCGACGACCGCGGTGATCTCGCGTTGTTTGGCCAGCAGAAACCTCTGAAACTCCCGCGCGCCCATGGGCGTATCGATGGCGAGGTTGGCCTGGTGCACGGTGGCGTGGTCGATCTGTTCGGCGATAGCGTCCAGCCTCCTGGCGCCCTCGCGCATTGCGGCGTGAGCGCTGGTGAGCACGTCGGCCAATACCCGGTCGGCGTCGGCGGCGGTGCCGTGCTGGCCGGCCAGCGCCGACTGCCGTGCCTGCATGGCGGCTAGTGAAGGTCCGGCTGGTTCCGTCATCTGCTCACCCTGTTCGTCATAGCGGTCGGCGAATCGCAACGTTGGGGCCCAGCCGGCTGATCCGGACCGAAGCACCCGAATAGGGCGCTTCGATTACCAGGCCGTTGCCGATGGCCAGCTGCACGTGTCCGGCGTGCGGGAAGACGAGGTCACCAGGACGGACCTGCGAACGGGGGACCGGGATTCCGTCGTTGATCTGCTGATAAGTGGTGCGGTCCAAGTGGATTCCCGCCTGCGCGTAGCTCCATTGCACCAATCCCGAACAGTCGAACTGGTCGGGGCCCGTCGCACCCCAGACATAGGGGCGGCCCAGGCGTGACAATGCCGCCCGCACCGCGATGGCGGCGCGTTGGTTGCCGCCGGCGCCCTGGTGCAAGAGCTGATAGCGCAGCGCTCGAAGTTGCGCCGCGCGCCGTCGTGCGCGCAACCGGGCCGCCACGACGTGCGCGCGTTGCGCCCGCAGTCGTGCGGCGCGGCGGCGCAAGGCCTCGCGTTGGGCCATCGGCGTCGTCGGGGAGACGGTGGCATCGGCACGGGCTTCGTCGACGACGCGTCCGGTCAGTTCGCGGGCCTGGGCCCGGTCCCGGTCGGCGCCGGCGATGACGCCCGCCGCGGCGGCGTCCGTGGCGGCGGCCGCCGCGAGCCGTTGCCTGCTGTGGTCCGCGGCCAGCCGATAGCCGCGATGTGTGAAGCCGTCGGTCTGCCCGTGCGCCGTCCGCAACAAGTTGCGGTAGTGCCCGGTGCCCGCATCCAGCGACGGTTGCCGGGCGCTGCCGGCGAACATCTCATGCGCACGGCTCAGCACCTCGACTTCGCTGTAGCTCATTGGGCCACCACGTTTCCGGCCTCCACTGCATCGGTGAAGGCACGCACGCGGGGGAGCGCTCCCGGCGGGATGACCCCCCGGTTGCGGATGTCCCAGATCTCTTCGACGTCGACGCCGACGAGCGCGGCGATGATGGTCTCCGGCAATGACGATTGCCCGCAAGCCCGGTCGAACCGCGCGCTCAGGCTGGTCGGCATCCGTTTCAACAGAGCTGTGCGCGTCGCCTCCAGGGCTTGGAGGTGCTCCATGAGCCGGTCCGTGGAGTCCGACCCGGCGTTCACCGCCACCCGCCAGGAGCCGGCGGCCAGCATCTCTGCCTTCACGCACTGAGCGATCACAGACAGAATATACGTCTCATATTCGTTTGATGTTGTCGCCGGCAACCGATCGATGACGGATTTGAGGGCTTCGAGCTGAGCTTCGGCGTAACCTTCCAGCACTTCGGTGTCGCTGTGACGGTCCACAACCACCGGCCCGGTGCGCCGGGCGGGGGCGGCCGGGGGCGGTTGCGCGGCCATCAGCCGGGCCAGTTCCGCGTCGGGATCGGCCGCCACCAACAGCCGCGAATAGGTGCCCGGCGGCAGACCCAGGCCGTTCTCAACCTTCTGAACTGTGCTTTTATGGGGCTTGCGGGCCCCGCGTTCCAGGAAGCTTAGCCCCATGATGCTGACGCCGGTCGCGGCGGCGAGGTCGGCCAACGACCAGTCGCGCGACTCCCGCAGGGCGCGGATCGCCGCGCCGGCCGATTCACGGCTCATCGCACGCTCCGGCCATAAGGCCGGATACTACACAGCCCATCCCGTATCGCTGTTGATATACGTTTCTGTCACGTTTCTCTTGCGCTCAACCCGTCCTTCTGTATACGCTTCTGTCTACGTTTCAAGTTCGACAAGGAGACCGACATGGGACACCCGTGCGCTGCCAACCCAGAACTTTGGTTCGGCTACCCCGACGACGACGGCGGCGACGGTGCGGCGAAGGCCCGTGCGTATGAGCGGTCGGCCGTCGAGGCGCGCATCCAGTGCCTGCGCCGCTGCCCGCTGGCCCAGCAGCGCCGGTGCGCCCAGCACGCCATCGCGCACCGCGAGGAGTATGGCGTCTGGGCCGGGGTCAAACTGCCCGGTGGGCAGTACCGCAAGCGGGAACAACTGGCCCAGGCCCACGAGGTGCTGCGCCGCATCGCGTCCGGCGAAATCAACTCCCGCCAGCTCCCGGAGAATGCCGCCCTGCTCGCCAACCACGAACACGAGGCCGTTGCCGTGGCCGCGGTGGTGCTGCACCTGCCGCTCGCCCAGGTCGGGCCCCGCTCGGCCGCCTGACATCCCGACCCGCTTAGGGGCAGTTTGCTGACCCAGCCAACGGGGTAGAGCTTCGGCACGACCGTGTCTGTCGACCCGAAGGCGGGATCTATGACGTTCGACCTGACCCCGACGGCGGCGCAACACGACCTCGCCCGGCGGGCCCATGAGTTCGCCGAAGAAGTGATTCGCCCCGTGGCGCTGCACTACGACCAGCGGCAAGAGTTTCCGTGGCCGGTGTTGGAGGAGGCGGCCCAGCGCGGCTTCTACAGTCCCTTGTTCTACCGCGACCTGATCGGCGATCCGACCGGACTGTCCTTGCCGATGTTCATGGAGGAGCTGTTCTGGGGCTGTGCCGGGATCGGGTTGGCGATCGTGATGCCGGCCTTGGCGCTTTCGGCGATCGGTCAGGCCGCGTCTCCTGAGCAGATGTTGGAGTGGGCACCCGAATGTTTCGGAACCCCAGGCGATCTCAAGCTTGCGGCGCTGGCGATCTCCGAACCCGAGGGCGGCAGCGACGTGCGGAATCTGCGCACCACCGCGCGTCGCGACGGTGACGACTGGATCATCGACGGCCACAAGATGTGGATCGGCAACGGCGGGATCGCCAACGTGCACGTGGTCAATGCGGTCGTCGACGAGGAGCTTGGCCATCGCGGTCAGGCGCTGTTCGTGGTGCCCGGTGGCACGCCGGGGCTGAAGTTGGTGCGCAAGCTGGACAAGCTGGGCTGCCGCGCGTCCCACACCGCCGAGTTGCTTTTCGAGGGCGTTCGCGTCCCGGGCGCCAATCTGCTTGGCGGAGAAGAGAAATTGGAGCACAAACTCGCCAAAGCTCGCGAAGTGGTGGCCGGCGGCAAGCGGTCCGGCTCCGCGACATTGGGGACGTTCGAACAGACCCGGCCGATGGTCGCCGCGCAGGCCATCGGGATCGCGCGCGCCGCGTTGGAGTACGCGACGGCGTACGCCACCGAGCGGGAGGCCTTCGGCGCGCCGATCATCGACAACCAGGGCATCGCCTTCCCGCTGGCGGAGCTGGCCACCCAGATCGACGCGGCGCGGCTGCTGACCTGGCGGGCGTCGTGGATGGCCGCCAACAACATTCCGTTCGAGCGCGGGGAAGGCTCGATGTCGAAGATGGCGGCCAGCGAGGTTGCCGTCAAGGCCACCGAACGCGCCATCCAAACCATGGGCGGCTGGGGCTATATCACCGATCATCCGGTGGAGAAGTGGTATCGGGATGCCAAGCTGTACACCATCTTCGAGGGCACCAGCGAGATCCAGCGGATGGTGATCGCCAACGCCCTGGGGGCGGCTGTCGGCACGCCGCCCCTGCATGTGGTCCTCGAACCGTCCGGCGGCCCGCTGAACCGGGTCTTCGGTCGCGGCACCCCGCTGCGCTCCCGTGCCGCCGACACCGCCCTGTCGATGCAGGACCGGGTGCCCGAGCCCGTCATGCGGCTCGCGATGAAGGTGCTCCGCCCGCCCCGCAAGTAACCGGATCTGGGTACGGTCGGGGAGAACGATGAGCAACCTTGAGCCGGCGCCGGTCGAAGTCGCTTGCGCTGCTTCACCCAGCGCGGGCGTGGAGGTCCTGCGCCCCCGCGAGGTTCCCTTGGGCGGGCCCAGGGCGATGCGGGTGCAGCGCACGCTTCCGCAACGTCAGCGCTCGTTGATCGGGGCGTGGTGCTTCATCGACCACTACGGGCCGACATCGGCGCGCATGGATGTCCCGCCGCATCCGCACACCGGACTACAAACGGTGAGTTGGTTGTTCAGTGGGGAAGTGGAGCACAACGACAGCGGCGGCGTGCGCGCCGCGGTGCGGCCCGGCGAGCTGAACCTCATGACCGCCGGCGCCGGCATTTGCCACTCCGAGGTATCGGTCCCGTCGCCGACTGACCTGCACGGTGTCCAGCTGTGGGTCGCGCTGCCCGATTCCGATCGCGACACCGGCCGCGGCTTCGATCACTACGTTCCGAAGCCCGTATCCCTTCCGGGCGCCACCGTTCGCGTATTCCTCGGTGATCTGGCCGGCAGCTCGTCGCCGGTGCATGCCTTCACCCCGCTGCTGGGTGCCCAGATCGACCTCGACGCCGGGTCTCGCGTCGACGTCGACATCGACCCGGCTTTCGAGCATGGCGTGCTGTGCGACCTGGGCGCCGTCCGGGTCGACGAGACCGCCCTGACGGTTGCTTCCCTCGCGTACCTGAACCCTGGTCGCTCCGCGCTGCAGCTGTCGAACGACGGCGACGGGCCTGCGCGTGCTCTGCTGCTCGGCGGCCCGCCGTTCAGCGAGGAGCTGGTGATGTGGTGGAACTTCGTCGGGCGAAGCCACGACGACATCGCGCGTTACCGCCAACTCTGGGAGGACGGCGACGAGCGCTTCGGCGCCGTCCAGGGCTATCGGGGTTCGCTGAGCCGATTGCCCGCCCCGCCGTTGCCGACAACTCGGCTGCGGCCTCGACCCGCACCGCAAGGAAAGGAAGGTACAGATGGCCACCGATAAGACCGGGGCAGAAGCGACCGTGAGGCTCGAGGAGGGTCGGTACACGATCGCCGTGGAGGGCAAGCAGGTTGGCCTCGCCGATTTCGCCGACCGCGGCGACCAGCGCGTCTTCTTTCACACCGAGATCGACCCCGCGTACGGCGGACGTGGCCTGGCGACGATCCTCGTCGAGGAGGCGCTGAACGAAGCGCGGGGCGAAGGAAAACGCATCGTCCCCGTGTGCTCGATGATCGCCACGGTGCTCAAGAAGCACCCGGAGTACGACGACATCACCGACGCCGTTACGCCGGATGTCGTGCGGTGGGTGCAGTCATAGGGAGCGAGCGCGCCATCGATTGCTCTGATGCGCGGCAACACGGCTTGACGGCGACCTGGCTACTCAATCCCGGTTGTAATGATCCGGTCAATTTCGGCCACCGATTTCAACATGAGGTGGCTGAAAATTTGTGAATCCGGCGTCATCAAAATCACCCGACCGTTCTCGGACCGTAACTCTGTGAACCCCAGTGACAACGGGACCGACTTTACATCTGGGTTGAAGCCTCTTTTGTATAGCGTTGGCCAAAGGCTCGGCCTGCCGATAGGAGTGTAGGCGGTATGTGTCCAGTCCCATATCAAGTACTTTTCGGCCAGCTCGAAGGTGGAAAATTTTGCTGCGTCATTGCGCCTATGGCCGCGGTCGTCGACGGTATCCACTACCCACCACCTCCTGCCACGGCGAAGATGGACCGAATAGTCAGCGGTAGAGAATAAGACGGTACAATCCGGACAGTTCGTTGAAACGGATACCGGGTCACCTCCAATCCATTTGGAGAAGCGGTGCCATCGCTCCGTCAGGCGAGAGAAGTCCGCGGGGCTTCGTTTTCTTCGCATCCGCACTTGTTGATGAAGCTTCCTGCTGTTCGCACGCCTACGACTAGCGTTGCGGGGGCCCGAAATATTTGTTTGCGAGCAATTTCGCGAGGTTAAGGAGTTCTTCACACGATCGCTCGGCCCTCGCATCATCGAAGAGCTCCTCGATGCGCTTGAGGTTGTCCCGAATCCACTCCGCCATTGCCTGAGGTGAGACGCTGTTTGTCTCATCGTAGTTGTCAAGGTACTGGCGGATAAGCGATGCGCGGAACCAGTTGTCGCGTACTGCGGCCAGCCTAGTGGGAGCGACCGTGAACTCAATCTGACCGCGATCATTAGCGATGAGCCATTTGAGCAGTGGACCCGTCACAGACAACGACGCATTGATGGACGCGTTCCCGGACGTTGTTGAGTCGGTGATGTGGTAACGGGGGTCCAAGTATAGGAAGCTCATATATTGCAAGTAGAACTGCAATAGGGTCGTCACTAGTTATCGACCTCCTTTAATTGGCGGTAGAAGTATGTTGTCACCTGCTCGCTGATATCCGTGCGCCTCGAGATACCGCAGCTCGGCAGCGGTGAAAGTATTGGGGCCAACGCGATAAAACGGCACCGATAAGGTGATCTTATCGCCGTTCGCGATAGCCACGTCGAGTACGTGCTGATTGGCTGCCAGCCGCTCGGTGTCGGTCAAGGAGTTCCATGTCTGGCCCAGGTCGAAGTAGCTGGCTCCGTGCTGCTGCGCGACCTCGATATAGGAAGGGCCCCCGTCCGCAGGGTTGAACGGGCCAAGCACGGTTTCACCGCTCCCGGTCAAGTGTTGCTCAGACAACGCTCGCAACTCCGGCGTCATGTAGTCGAGGGGGTTGTGGAGGGTGAACTCCGGGTGGGCCGGGTCGATCACCACCGGCGGCGGTGGACCGTCCGGCGCCACCGGCACATGCGGCGCTACGGGTCCGGCATCGGGCGGAAGCTCACCGCCGCCACCCGGGTGCGGGGCGTGCTCGACGACGGGCGCGGGACCGGTGGGCGTGGTGCCCGGCACCGGTTCCCCGCTCACGCCCGGAGTTGGCGGCCCATGCGTGGTCAGTTCCTCTCCGGCGGCTGCCGCACGTTCCTCCGCCGCGGCCGTGGCGCGGGCGAAGAAATTGTCGCCGGTCAAGCCCGCTATGCCTTCGCGAGTAAACAACGTCTTGAGCCCTTGCCAAGCGACCTCGCCGCCCGCCTTAAGCCCGTAACCACCGACCACGGAGCTGATGACCGTCCACAGCGGTTCGGAGGTGGCTTCCACCTTCCCGGGATCAAGCGTGCGCATGCCGGTCAACTTGCCGCCGCTGAAGCTGTACGAGGTGCCCATGGCCTGGTCGAAGAATTCGCCAGCGCCGTCCTTGAGCTGCCCGTAGACCTGTACGGGCTGCCCGTCGACGATGTGGGTGAACATGAAACGGCCGTCGGGAGTGATCGTGATCGATGCCGGGTCGACGTCCTTGTAGTCGGGTATCTTGCCCAGGTCGTCGAGCGCATGCGCCAGGTCCGTTTTCAGCTTGGGCAGCTTCGCGCTGGCGGCCTCGCCCTCGGGCGACCCCGGGCCATGCGTGTAAAGGTCGGCCATCGCCTTGTTGAGGGCATCCTGCGCGGCGCGCACCTTGCCCATCTGATCCACCACCGCTTGGTCGGTGATCCGGCGCAGGTCGGCGAGCGCCTGCAACTGGGCATCCGTGGGCTTGGGCGAACCGTCGGCGTCGGAATCGTGCAGGCGAGCGGGATCGTATCCCTCCGTTCGTAGGTTCCTCAGCGAACTCTGTAAACCATCGGAGTAGCCGTTCCGTATCGAATTGAGTTGTCCCAGAGCGGCTTTGGTGTCATCGATGGCATCCCTCTCGCAATTGTGGATCAGGACATCGAGGGTGTGCTTGTCCTCCGCGCTGAGGTGGACGTTCTGCTCCATTGCGACGGCTTGCCCGATCAAGTCGTCGAGTGTTTGCAACTGCGCCTCGAGTGTCGCGATCTCTGCCGCGGCGGCTTTCTGCGCCTCGGCCAAGGAAGCGGCGATGTTTTCCAGGTCGACGCCGATCTTGGGCAGCTGCCAGGACTGGTCGCCGAGCGACTGGGTCACCCGTAGCACATCGAGGGAGTCGTTGATCGGATTGCCACCACCGCCCTGGCGGTTCCACGCAGCGTCGAAGCGGCTGCGGGCTTGCTCGAAGGCGTGCTGGGCCTCGGAAGTGCATCGCCCCGCGCGGTGGAAGGCTTCTGCCAGAGAGGAGATCTGCCAGGGTCTGCCGGCTTGCAAGCTCTTGTTGATCGCCCAGGGATCACCGCCGGCCTCGGCGATCAGCGCCGCAACGCTTATGTAGCGCAACTGCATCGCATCACCCATAGCTGCGCGGCGTCACGCTCCGCGATGAACATTGCCACCCCTCCTGAGCTGGCAATTACGCTACTGATGCGGTTGCCCACGTCAATTCACCCGAGCCCGAGGAGCCCCGACCCATGGCCGTGCTGTTGCTGGTTCTCAAGGTCGTGCTGATTGCCTTCATCGTCGGCGGCACCGCCGCTCTCGTCGTCCGCGCGGTTCGGCGCTCGCGCGCGAACCGATTGGATCCGCGTTGGAAGCCGCGCGGCCCCCAACCGGGCTACGAGGCCTCCGCCCACGGCGCGATGCCCCATACCCCGCTGCCGGAATGGGCCCACTGGGATGAGGAAGGCGAGGAGGACGGCACGCCGCGCTGAGCCCCCGCACGACACCCCGGAAAACACTGAGGCCGCGAACTCCTCGAGTCCGCGACCTCGGCGCCGATATTCAAATGTGGGCGAAGGGGGACTTGAACCCCCACGTCCCGAAGGACACTGGCACCTGAAGCCAGCGCGTCTGCCATTCCGCCACTCGCCCGGAAAAACAACCGATGGACCATACCACTCTAATAGCCGCATTCCCCAACCGCCTCGTCGGGACCGCAAGCCGCACGGCGTTGGACTCCGGTGCGAGACAAGGCCTCTGAACAGGGCCGACGCAGTTCTCAGAGTTTCGACGGTGCCGCGGCGGTGCGCTGTCCCGATACCATGCAGGAGTGAAGGCTCACCGCGCGAATCGTTTGCCGCGCGCCGACGACATGCCGCGGCAAGTGCGGGCGGGCGCCCAGGCATGAGTAGCCAACGGGGGCTGGCGGCGCGGATCGAGCGGAAGCTCGAGGCCACCGTCGACAACGCGTTCGCCCGGGTCTTCGGCGGGTCGATCGTTCCGCAGGAGGTCGAAGCCCTCCTGCGCCGCGAGGCGCGCGACGGCGTCGAGACGCTGCACGGCAATCGCCTTTTGGCCCCCAACGAATACATCATTACCCTCGGTAGGCACGACTTCGAGAAGGTGGGCGCCGACCCTGATCTCACGTCGGGCGCTTTCGCTAGGTACTTGGCCGACTACATCCAGGAACAGGGGTGGCAAACGTATGGTGAGGTGGTCGTCCGGTTCGAGCAGTCGTCGAACCTGCGTACCGGCCAGTACCGCGCCCGTGGTGCTGTCAACCCCGATGTGCAGCCCCGCCCGATGGTCAACGATCCCGTCCGGCCACAATCAAATAGTGCGTTCGGCGCAGAACGAGGAGTAGCACCAATGACTGACGATTCGAGCTACCGCGGGGCTCAGGGGCCGGGTCGGCCCAGCGATGAGTACTACGACGACCGCTACCCGCGGCCGCAAGAAGGCGGCGCGGAACCGCAGGGGGGCCCTGACCCGCGCGGCGGGTACCCGCCCGAGCAGAGCGGTTATCCGCCGCAGCAGGGCTACCCGCCGCCCCGCCACCCAGAGCAGGGCGGCTACCCGGAGCAAGGCGGCTACCAGGCCCCCGGCGGCTACCCCGAGCAGCGCGGCTACCAGGCTCCCGGCGGCTACCCCGAGCAGCGCGGGTACCAGGGGCCGGGCGGCTACCCCGAGCAGGGCCAGGGCGGCTACCCGCCGCAGTATGAGCAGCGTCCCCCCGCCCCCGGCGGCTACGGCGGCCAAGGCTACGACCCGGGCTACCGGCAGGGCGGCGACTACGGGCCGCCCGGCGGCGGTCAACCGGCTGGCGGCCAGCCCGGCGGCGGCCAGCAGGGCTACGGCGGCTACGGCGAGTACGGCCGCGGACCGGCCCGCCCCGACGAGGGCGGCTACGCTCCGCCGGAGCAACGCCCGGCCTACCCCGAGCAGGGCGGCGGGTATGAGCAGGGTGGCGGCTACGAACAAGGCGGTGGCTACGACCAGGGCTACCAGCAGGGCGGCGGCTACGGCCGGCAGGAGTACGGCGGGGATTACACGCAGTACTCCGAGAACGTCCCGGCCGGCGGATACCAGGGTCAGGCCGGCGGCTACCCCGAGACCGCTCATCGCGACTACGACTACGGCCAGCAGGCCGAGTATGCGCAGCCGAGCGAGTACGGCCAGCCCGCCGACTACGGCCAGCCCGCCGACTACGGCCAGCCGGCCGGGGGCTACGGCGCCTACGGCGGCGGTGGCTACGGCGCGGCCGGAACCGCCGTCACCCTCCAGCTCGACGACGGCAGCGGGCGCACCTATCAGCTGCGCGAGGGCTCCAACATCGTGGGCCGCGGACAAGACGCCCAGTTCCGGTTGCCGGACACCGGTGTCTCACGACGGCACCTCGAGATCCGCTGGGACGGGCAGGTGGCGCTCCTCTCGGACCTGAACTCGACCAACGGCACCACCGTCAACAACGCACCGGTGCAGGAGTGGCAGCTGGCGGACGGCGACGTGATCCGTCTGGGCCACTCGGAGATCATCGTCCGGATCCACTAACCGCGGGGCTCAACGCTGCCGTGCTTCGCCCCGCGTCGACCGCCGTCCAAGTATCGTGACGTTGCCGATGTGCTCGGGGTCACGGGCGCAGGGGGGACGCCGGGATTCCGGGGCCAGGACGGAAAGGACGCCAGATGCAGGGACTCGTACTGCAGCTGACGCGTGCCGGTTTTTTAATGTTGTTGTGGGTATTCATCTGGTCCGTGTTGCGGATCTTGCGGACCGATATCTATGCGCCCACCGGCGCCGTCATGGTGCGTCGCGGCCTGGCGTTGCGCAGCACGCTGCTGCCTTCACGGCAACGCCGGCATGCCGCGCGCTACCTCGTGGTGACCGAGGGGGCATTGGCCGGGGCCCGCATCACGCTCAGCGGGCAGCCGGTGCTGATCGGCCGGGCTGACGATTCGACGCTCGTGCTCACCGACGATTACGCCTCGACGCGGCACGCCAGGCTGTCTCAGCGCGGTTCGGAATGGTACGTCGAGGATCTAGGATCGACCAACGGCACTTACCTTGACAGGGCAAAGGTGACGACTGCGGTACGAGTTCCGATAGGGACGCCGATTCGGATCGGCAAAACGGCGATCGAGTTGCGCCCGTGACGCTGGTCCTGCGGTATGCCGCGCGCAGCGATCGCGGCTTGGTACGCGCCAATAACGAAGACTCCGTGTACGCCGGTGCGCGACTGCTCGCCCTGGCCGACGGCATGGGTGGTCACGCCGCCGGTGAAGTGGCCTCCCAGTTGGTGATCGCCGCACTGGCCCACCTCGACGACGACGAACCCGGCGGCGACCTGCTGGCCAAGCTCGACGCGGCGGTGCGCTCCGGCAATGCGGCCATCGCGGCGCAGGTGGAGGCGGAGCCCGAACTCGAGGGCATGGGCACCACGCTCACCGCAATCCTGTTCGCGGGCGACCGAATTGGCTTGGTGCACATCGGCGATTCACGCGGTTACCTGCTGCGCGACGGCGAGCTGACGCAGATCACCAAGGACGACACCTTCGTCCAGACCCTGGTCGACGAGGGCCGCATCACCCGCGAAGAGGCACACAGCCACCCGCAGCGGTCGCTGATCATGCGCGCGCTGACCGGCCACGAGGTCGAGCCCACGTTGACCATGCGCGAGGCGCGGGCCGGCGACCGCTACCTGCTCTGCTCCGACGGTCTCAGCGACCCGGTCAGCGACGAAACCATCCTCGAGGCACTGCAGATCCCCGACGTGGCCGAAGCCGCCTACCGCCTCATCGAATTGGCGCTGCGCGGCGGCGGACCTGACAACGTGACCGTGGTGGTCGCCGATGTCGTCGACTACGACTACGGCCAGACCCAGCCGATCCTCGCCGGCGCGGTGTCGGGCGACGACGATCAAATGACGTTGCCCAACACCTCGGCGGGCCGTGCATCGGCGATCCGGCCCCGCGACGAGACGGCCAAACGTGTTGCGCCGCAACCGGAAACACCCACTCGTCCACGGTGGCCACGGCGGCGGATGTTTTTCGTCGTGACGCTGGCGGTGTTGTTCGTCCTCTCCGGATTGGCCATCGGGTGGTGGGTCATCCAGCGCAACTATTACGTCGCCGAATTCGACGGCAAGGTGTCGATCGTCCGCGGAATCCAGGGGTCCTTGTTGGGCATACCCCTGCAGCAGCCCTATCTGGTGGGCTGCCTGAGCGCCCGCAACGAACTGTCCCTGATCAGTTACGGCCAATCCGGCCACTCGAACTGTCAAGCGATGACGCTGCGGGATCTGCGCCGTCCCGGGCAGGTGCAGGTCGAAACCGGGCTGCCGGGAGGCAGCCTCGACCAGGCCGAGTCACAGCTGCGGCAATTGCTGACCGAATACCTGCTGCCCACCTGTCCGCCACCGCGTGCCACGTCGCCGCCGGGTTCCCCGACACCCGGGAACCCCACTCCCGAACCGAGTGTCGCGACGTCGTCAGCAGCCACCACGCCACAAACCACCGCTCCCTCCGGGCCCAGCGCCCCAGCCCCGACCAGCGCCACGGGCGGCCCCGCGACCTCGTCGCCGGCGGGCCCCACCACCACTTCGCAGACGGTCACTGCGCTTCCAGCGCCTCCACCTCAACCGGGCGTTGACTGCCGGACGGTGGCATGACGACCCAACTGCAGCCGCCCGTCGCGGTCACGCCCCCGCTGCCCACCCGCCGCAACGCCGAGCTGCTGCTGCTGTGCTTCGCCGCAGCGATCACCGTGGCCGCGTTGCTGATCGTCGAGGCCAACCAGGACCGCGAATTTCGTTGGAATGCAATTAGTTACGGCCTGGTTTTCTTGCTCGTGTTCGGGTCGGCGCACATGGCCATCAGGCGGTTCGCCCCCTACACCGACCCGCTGCTGCTACCAATCGTGGCGCTGCTCAACGGACTCGGCCTGGTGATGATCCATCGACTCGACCTGGTCAGCAGCCAGCTCAGCGGCCGCCATCACTCCAGCGCCACCCAGCAGATGATGTGGACCCTGGTCGGCGTCGTCACGTTCGCCCTCGTCGTCACGTTTCTCAAAGACCACCGGCAGCTGGCGCGGTACGGCTACATCTGCGGCATCGCGGGCTTGGTGCTGTTGATCATTCCCGCCTTGCTGCCGGCGTCGATGTCCGAACAGAACGGCGCGAAAATCTGGATTCGCGTGTCCGGCTTCTCGTTTCAGCCCGCCGAGTTCTCCAAGATCCTGCTGCTGATCTTCTTCTCCGCCGTGCTGATCGCCAAGCGCGGACTGTTCAACAGCGTCGGCAAGCACTTCATGGGGCTGACCCTGCCGCGCCCGCGCGACCTCGCACCCCTGCTGGCCGCCTGGGTGATCTCGGTCGGGGTGATGGCCTTCGAAAAGGACCTCGGCACCTCGCTGCTGCTGTACGCGTCGTTCTTGGTGGTGGTTTACCTTGCGACGCAACGGTTCAGCTGGGTGATGATCGGCCTGGTGTTGTTTGCGGTGGGCAGCGTCATCGCGTATTTCGTCTTCGCTCACGTCCGGGTACGGGTGCAGATGTGGTGGGACCCGTTTTCCGACCCCGACGGCAGCGGTTATCAGATCGTGCAATCGCTGTTCAGTTTCGCCACCGGCGGCATCTTCGGCACCGGACTGGGCAACGGCCAACCCGATACCGTGCCGGCCGCGTCAACCGACTTCATCATCGCGGCGTTCGGTGAGGAGCTGGGGCTCGTCGGCCTCGCCAGCATTCTGATGCTCTACACCATCGTCATCGTCCGCGGCATGCGCACCGCGATCGCGACCCGGGACAGCTTCGGCAAGTTGCTGGCCGCGGGGCTGGCCTCCACGCTGGCCATCCAGCTGTTCATCGTGGTCGGCGGTGTCACGCAGCTGATTCCGCTGACCGGGCTCACCACGCCGTGGATGTCCTACGGCGGATCGTCGCTGCTGGCGAACTACATTCTGCTGGCCATCCTCGCCCGCATCTCCAACAGCGCCCGGCATCCCTTACGCGGGCGCGAGCGCACCAATTCGCCGATCGCGGCGGCCAAGACCGAGGTAATCGAGAAGGTATGAACACCTCTCTGCGCCGCATCTCGGTCACCGTCATGGCGCTGATCGTGCTGCTGCTGCTCAACGCCACGATGACGCAGGTGTTCGCCGCGGACTCGCTGCGCGCCGACCCGCGAAATCAGCGCGTGCTGCTCGACGAGTATTCGCGCCAGCGCGGCCAGATCATCGCCGGCGGCCAGTTGCTGGCCTACTCCGTGGCCACCGACAGCCGCTTCCGCTTCCTGCGGGTCTACCCGAACCCGGCGGTGTACGCGCCGGTCACCGGTTTCTACTCGCTGCGCTATTCCAGCACCGGTCTGGAGCGCGCCGAGGACCCGCTGCTGAACGGATCCGACGAGCGGTTGTTCGGCCGCCGTCTGGCCGACTTCTTCACCGGCCGCGACCCGCGCGGCGGCAACGTCGACACCACCATCCGGCCGCGGGTGCAGCAGGCCGGGTGGGACGCCATGCAGCAGGGCTGTGGCGGCACACCGTGTAAGGGCGCGATCGTGGCCCTCGAGCCGTCCACCGGCAAGATCCTGGCGATGGTGTCGTCGCCGTCCTATGACCCCAACCTGCTGGCGTCGCACGACCCCGAAGTGCAGGCGCAGGCATGGCAGCGGTTACGTGACGACCCCGACAATCCGCTGACCAACCGCGCCATCTCCGAGACCTACCCGCCCGGTTCCACGTTCAAGGTGATCACCACCGCCGCGGCGCTGCAGGCCGGTGCGACCGACGCCGAGCAGCTGACCGCGGCGGCCTCAATTCCGTTGCCCGACAGCACCGCAACGCTGGAGAACTACGGCGGCCAGCCGTGCGGCAGCGAGCCCACGGTGACGCTCAAGCAGGCGTTCGCCCTGTCGTGCAACACCGCGTTCGTCCAGCTCGGCATGCACACCGGCTCGGATGCGCTGCGCAGCACGGCGCAGTCCTTCGGCCTGGACACCACCCCGAGCGTCATCCCGCTGCAGGTCGCCGAATCCACCGTCGGGATCATCCCGGACGCAGCCGCGCTTGGCATGACCAGCATCGGGCAGAAGGACGTGGCCCTGACGCCGTTGGAGAACGCCCAGATCGCCGCGACCATCGCCAACGGCGGCGTCACGATGCAGCCCTACCTGATCGACAGCCTCAAGGGACCCGACCTGGCCAACATCAGCACCACCGCTCCCTATCAGCAGCGCCGCGCGGTGTCACCCCAGGTCGCCGCTAAGCTGACAGAGCTGATGGTCGGCGCCGAGAAGGTCGCACAGCAGAAAGGGGCCATTCCCGGCGTGCAGATCGCATCCAAGACTGGTACGGCAGAGCATGGCTCCGATCCGCGCAACACGCCGCCGCACGCGTGGTACATCGCCTTCGCGCCCGCGCAGACGCCGAGAGTCGCCGTGGCAGTGTTGGTGGAGAATGGCGGCGACCGCCTGTCCGCGACGGGAGGTGCACTCGCCGCGCCCATCGGACGGGCTGTGATCCAAGCCGCGCTACAGGGAGGACCATGAGCCCGCGAGTTGGTGTGACGCTGTCTGGCAGATACCGCCTGCAGCGCCTGATCGCCACCGGCGGCATGGGCCAGGTGTGGGAGGCGGTGGACAGCCGGCTGGGCCGCCGCGTCGCGGTCAAGGTGCTCAAACAGGAGTTCTCCCAGGACCCGGAGTTCATCGAGCGGTTCCGCGCCGAGGCGCGCACCACCGCGATGCTCAACCATCCCGGCATCGCCCAGGTCCACGACTACGGCGAAAGCCAGCTGGACGGGGAGGGCCGCACCGCCTACCTGGTGATGGAACTGGTCAACGGTGAGCCGCTGAACTCGGTGCTCAAGCGCACGGGTCGGCTGTCGCTGCGGCACGCGCTCGACATGCTCGAACAGACCGGCCGGGCCCTGCAAATCGCCCACGCCGCCGGTTTGGTACACCGCGACGTCAAGCCGGGAAACATTCTGATCACGCCGACCGGCCAGGTGAAGATCACCGACTTCGGCATCGCCAAGGCCGTCGACGCCGCGCCGGTAACCCAGACCGGCATGGTGATGGGCACCGCCCAGTACATCGCCCCCGAACAGGCCCTGGGACACGACGCCACCCCCGCCAGCGACGTCTACTCGCTGGGCGTCGTCGGCTACGAGGTGGTCTCGGGCAAGCGGCCGTTCGCCGGTGACGGGGCCCTGACGGTGGCGATGAAGCACATCAAGGAGCCGCCGCCGCCGCTGCCCGCGGAGCTGCCGCCCAACGTCCGCGAGCTCATCGAGATCACGCTCGTCAAGAACCCCGCGATGCGGTACCGCAGCGGCGGGCCCTTCGCCGACGCCGTTGCGGCGGTGCGGGCCGGCCGGCGCCCGCCGCGGCCCAGCCAGTCGCCGCCCCCCGGGCGGGCCTCACCGGCGGCCATTCCGTCCAGCCCGACGACCAGGGCGGCCGCCGTCTCCGGCACCCGGGCCGCGGCGCCGCGCCGATCCCGGCCCGCCACCGGGGGACATCGCCCACCCCCGGCCCGGCGCACCTTCTCGTCGGGTCAGCGCGCGTTGTTGTGGGCCGCCGGAGTGCTGGGGGCCCTGGCGATCATCATCGCGGTGCTCATCGTCATAAATTCCCGCGGGGATAACCCGCAGCAGCCGCCGCCCCCGACGGTCACCGACACCGGAAGCCCGCCGGCGCCGCCGGCGAGCAACACCCCAACCGGTTACGCACCCGGGCTGCGGCTTAATTGGACGGATCGACCGACGATAGGTAATTCTGGACTGCAGCGAGGGCCGGCCGGGCGCGGGTGGGGCGAACCACCGACGTCCGGCGCGTCACCGGCCCGACACGAGATACCACGATGACCACCCCTCAACACCTTTCTGACCGCTATGAACTGGGCGAAATCCTCGGCTTCGGGGGCATGTCCGAGGTTCACCTGGCCCGCGACGTCCGCTTGCACCGCGACGTCGCGGTGAAGGTGCTGCGCGCCGACCTGGCCCGCGACCCCAGCTTCTATCTGCGGTTCCGCCGCGAGGCGCAGAACGCCGCCGCGCTCAATCACCCCTCCATCGTCGCGGTGTACGACACCGGTGAGGCTGAGACACCGACGGGACCACTGCCGTACATCGTCATGGAGTACGTCGACGGCGTCACGCTGCGCGACATCGTGCACACCGACGGGCCGCTGCCGCCGCGGCGGGCCATCGAGATCATCGCCGACGCGTGTCAGGCCCTGAACTTCAGTCATCAGAACGGCATCATCCACCGCGATGTCAAGCCGGCGAACATCATGATCAGCAGCACCAATGCGGTCAAAGTGATGGACTTCGGCATCGCGCGCGCGATCGCCGACAGCGGCAACAGCGTCACCCAGACCGCGGCCGTGATCGGCACGGCCCAGTACTTGTCTCCCGAGCAGGCCCGCGGCGACACCGTCGACGCCCGGTCGGACGTCTACTCGCTCGGTTGCGTGCTCTACGAAATCCTCACGGGCGAACCGCCTTTCACCGGAGACTCGCCCGTCGCCGTCGCCTACCAGCATGTGCGCGAGGACCCCATTCCGCCGTCCCAGCGCCATGAAGGCATCTCCGCCGACCTCGACGCCGTCGTGCTCAAGGCGCTGGCCAAAAACCCGGACAATCGCTACCAGACCGCGGCCGAAATGCGCGCCGATCTGGTGCGGGTGCACAACGGCGAACCGCCCGAGGCGCCCAAAGTGCTCACCGACGCCGACCGGAGCGGGATGCTCGCCGCCCCGGGAAACCAGCCCGGGCCGCGCACCGATCCGCTGCCCCGCCAACCCCTGCGCCACATCGACGACCGCGAGGGCGGGTCGGTCGGCCGCTGGATCGTGGCCGTCGCCGCGCTGGCGGTGCTGACGATCGTCGTGGTCATCGCCTTCAACACCTTCGGCGGCACCACCCGCGACGTCCAGGTGCCCGACATGCGGGGCCAGGTGTCCGCGGATGCCATTGCGACGCTGCAGAATCGGGGCTTCAAGACGCGCACCCTGCAGAAGCCCGATTCCACGATCCCGCCCGATCACGTCATCAACACCGACCCCGGCGCCAACGCCTCAGTTAGCGCGGGCGACGAGATCACGATCAACGTCTCGACCGGTCCCGAACAGCGCGAGGTGCCCGACGTCTCGTCACTGAGCTACTCCGACGCGGTGAGCAAGCTCAAGGCGGCCGGGTTCAGCAAGTTCAAACAGACGAACTCGCCGTCCAGCCCGGAGCTGCTGGGCAAGGTGATCGGCACCAACCCGCCGGCCAACCAGACCTCCGCGATCACGAACGTCATCGCGGTCATCGTCGGCTCGGGCCCGGAGACCAAGCAGGTGCCCGACGTCGGGGGTCAGACCGTCGACGTCGCGCAGAAGAACTTGACCGTGTACGGGTTCACCAAGATCACCCAGGCGCAGGTGGACAGCACCCGGCCGGCCGGTGAGGTGATCGGCACCAATCCGCCCAAGGGCCAAACGGTTCCGGTGGACTCGGTGATCGAGTTGCAGGTGTCCAAGGGCAACCAGTTCGTGATGCCCGACCTGAGCGGCATGTTCTGGACGGACGCCGAGCCGCGGCTACGGGCGCTGGGCTGGACCGGGGTGCTCGACAAGGGCCCCGACGTGGACGCGGGTGGCTCCCAGTCCCACAAAGTGGTCTATCAGAACCCGCCCGCCGGCACCGGCTGCAACCGCGACGGGGTCATCACGCTGAAGTTCGGCCAGTAGCTTCCGGTTCGGCCGGGACGTAGGGCTGCACCGCCGCGCGCACCTCGTTCTCGAGCCGGCGGACCAGCGTGTCGTCGCGGGTCCAGCCGCAGTAGGTCAGCCAGTTCGCCAGCATCCGATGCCCGCCCTCGGTCAGGATGGACTCCGGGTGGAACTGCACTCCGTGAATCGGCAACTCGGTGTGCCGCACGCCCATGATGACGCCGCCGCGGGTGCGGGCCGTCACTTCGAGCACCGGGGGCAGTGACTCCGGCAGGATGGTCAGCGAGTGATATCGGGTCGCCGTGAAGGGGTCTGGAAGGCCTTGCAGCACACCGGTGTTGGTGTGGAAGACGCTGCTGGTCTTGCCGTGTAGCAGCTCGGGGGCGCGGTCGACCGTGGCGCCGAAGGCGACGCCGATGGCCTGGTGCCCCAGGCAAACCCCGAGCAGCGGGGTGCGCTCGGCGGCACACGCGCCCACCAAACCGATCGACGCGCCAGCTCGTTCCGGGGTGCCCGGCCCGGGGCTGAGCAGCACGCCGTCGAACCGCTTGGCGACGGCCGCCTGGTCGGAGAGTCGGGCGTCGTCGTTGCGCCACACCTCGGCCTCGACGCCCAGCTGGCCCAGGTACTGCACCAGGTTGAACACGAAGCTGTCGTAGTTGTCGACGACCAGGATCCGCACCGTGCCAGGTTACCGCCCGCCGGAAATCAGTAGCCGATGGTTCCCATGGGCTGCGCGAAGTGCAGCCGGTCCGGCTCGGTGTGACCGACGATCTGGACCTCGGACTTGACCTCTTCGCGGTAGCCGAGCCCGAATCGGACCACGTACTGGCGGTACAAGACGACCAGGGGAGCGGCGGCCAGGGCGGCCTGCATGGCGGCCGCGTTGCCGACCGCGGTGATCGTGTACGGCGGGCTGTAGGTGCGCCCGTTGAGCAGCAGGGTATTGCCGACGCAGCGCGGCACCGAGGTGGCGATGATGCGCTGGTCCTGCATCTGGATCGCCTCGGCACCCGCGCTCCACAGGGCGTTGAGCACGGCCTCGATGTCTTGCTGGTGCACCACCAGGTCGTCGGGGGAGGCGTCGCGGGGGAAGCGGCCGTTGGCGTCGCGGGGGGCGTCCTCCAGGGTGACCGTCAGGCCCGGGCCGTGCACGGGGTTCATGCCCGCCTCGGCGGCCAGCTCGGCGGAGCGCCGCAGCATCGCCGCCAACGCGCGATCCGAGGACCGTCCGTGCGCGGCGTCGATCTTGCCGGCCAGGGCGTCGCGCTGAGCGTTGAGATGATTCACCGACGCCTGGGCCTCACGGACCAGATCGACCAGCCGCGGGGCATCGCTGCGCCGGATTTCGGCGCCGCCGGACACCCCGTGCGTGGCGGCGAGGAGCAACCCGGCGAGCAGACAGACCACCGGTACGCCGAAGCGCCATGGTGACCGGCGTCCGTCGCTCATCGGCTCTCCAATTTCCAGGTCGCCGGGCCAGGTGAGTTAGTCTCGTAGCCAAGCTGCGTGTGCAGCTTCGGTCTTTATCGTCGCACCCCGTCCCGCTCACCGTCTTGTCGAGGTCATCATGCCGAAGTCCAAGGTCCGTAAGAAGAACGACTTCACCGTCAGCTCCGTGAGCCGCACGCCGGTGAAGGTGAAGGTCGGGCCGTCCAGCGTGTGGTTCGTCGCCTTGTTCGTCGGGCTGATGTTGATCGGGCTGGTCTGGTTGATGGTGTTTCAACTCGCGGCCGTCGGCAGCCAGGCGCCGACCGCCCTGAATTGGATGGCGCAACTGGGCCCGTGGAACTACGCGATCGCCTTCGCTTTCATGATCACCGGTTTGTTGCTGACGATGCGCTGGCACTGAGCGCGGCCCGGGGCGGAATGAATTCATTTTTGGGATGCTTCGTTACTGCGCCAGCAACATTCCAGCCCCCCAATCACACGCGTGTGATTTATCCCCACTGTTGATAGCGTCTGTGGATAACTCCATCGGCCATGGTGGGAGGGCCTGAGCGGCGGATGCAGCAAACACAATGGGAGCCCCGCACGACGGGAATCGCTGGTTGTGGGGTCGCGGGCGTTTTGATGGCTATCGCCAGTGTGACCGCAGTCACAGACCCGCCGGGGCGCGTTTTGACGGGGATTGCCGCGGTGGGTCTGATCTTGTTTGCGGGCGGCACGTGGCGCGCGCGTCCGAAGCTGGCAATTGCGGCCGACGGCTTGCTGCTCCGGGGATGGTTCCGGACGCAGGTATTGCAGCCATCCGACATCAAGATCATCCGGATCACCGAGTTCCGCCGCTACGGACGCAAAGTCCGGCTGCTCGAGGTCGAGACGGCCGACGGCGGTTTGGTGCTCTTCTCCCGTTGGGACCTCGGGACCGACCCGCTGGAGGTGCTCGACGCGCTGACGGACGCCGGTTACGCGGGCGCGCGTCCGCCGGGATGACGGGGCCGGCCGGGCCTACGAGATCGTGATCGACTCGATGACGACCGGCTCGGTGGGGCGGTCGTTGCTGTCGGTCGACGTCGTCGCGATCGCGTCGACAACTTGCTGCGACTCGGGGTCCGTGACTTCACCGAAGATGGTGTGCCGCCGGTTCAGGTGAGGAGTCTTGCCCACCGTGATGAAGAACTGGGAACCGTTGGTGCCCGGGCCGGCGTTCGCCATCGCCAGCAGGTATGGCTTGTCGAATTGCAGTTCGGGGTGGAACTCGTCGGCGAACTTGTAGCCCGGGCCGCCGCGACCGGTTCCGGTCGGGTCGCCGCCCTGGATCATGAAGCCCTGGATCACCCGGTGAAAGACCGCGCCGTCGTAGAACGGGCCGGAGGACCCGCCCGATGCGTTCTGGGTCGAGTACTCCTTGGTGCCCTGCGCCAGGCCGACGAAGTTGGCGACGGTCTTGGGGGCGTGGTTGCCGAACAGGGCGACTTTGATGTCGCCGCGGTTGGTGTGGAGTGTGGCGGTAGCGGTCTGAAAGGGGCTGTTGGTCACGGCATGAGAGTCTGCCACTACGCGTGGGTCCGCCCGCAGCCGGTGCCACCCAACCCGCGCGGGCGCCGAAAACGCGCCGCGCGCATAACGGTTCCGCCGGCGTCCCTATGCTGGCAGTCTGTTCAGGACGCACAGAAAGGCGGCAGATGAGCGCGAAGGCGGAATCTCGGCTGACCCCGCGGGAGCGACTTGCCCGCGGCCTGACCTACTCGACACTGGGACCGGTGGACGTGACCCGGGGGGTCGTCGGCCTGGGTGTCCAGTCGGCGCAGTCGGGCGCGTCGCAGATTCGCCGCAAGTATCAAGAGGGGCGCCTGGCCAAAGAGCTCGCCGCGGCCCAGGAGACGCTCGCCCAGGAGCTCGCGGCCGCGCAGGAGGTGGTGTCCAACTTGCCTCAGGCGCTGCAGGACGCGCGGCGGGCGCAGCGCCGAACCCGGCGCCCGTGGGTGTTCGCGGGGGCAGCGGTGGTGGTGCTTGCCGGCGGCGCCGTGGCGTTCAGCATCGTGCGGCGGTCGGTGCGGGCGAAGCCTCAGGATCCGCAGTCGCGGCCGCCAAGCGTCGACGTTCAGCCGCGCCCGTGATTTGTGGAGCCTAGGGGAATCGAACCCCTGACACCCGCCTTGCAAAGGCGGTGCTCTACCAACTGAGCTAAGGCCCCTCGCCGTGACTGGGTGGCTGACCGGACGGGTCGTCCACCGCCACGTGCCAGACCTCAACCCCGCGCCGGGACCGCGCCACCGCCGCCGCCACCACAGCGATCAGTGTGATTGGCAGGGCGAGTCTTACGCAACGTCTGGACGGGCACATGGTTGTGGGCCTAGGAGGACTCGAACCTCCGACCTCTTCGTTATCAGCGAAGCGCTCTAACCGCCTGAGCTATAGGCCCGTACGCGCAGTACGGCCGAGCGACGAGATTACCGCAATCGCCGCCCCACCCCCAAAAACGCTAGTCGCGGTCCGCCAGCGTCACTTCGATGCCGCCGATCAGATCGGTGGTCAGGTTGTAGACGAACGCGGCGATGGTGGCCATCGCGGTCAACAGCACGATGTTGACCAAGCCGATCAGCACGGCGCCGCCGAAGATGGTGCCGCTGGAAACGAGCTCGCCGCTGCTGCCGCTGGTGTTATTGAGCAGGTCGCCCACGTTGCTGTTGAGCTTGGACCACACGCCCATTCCGCCGAGCACCAAATACAGGAACGCCACGGCGATCATCCACACGAAGAACAACGCGACCGAGAGCAGCAGCGACACCTTCAGCGTGCTCCACGGGTCGATGCGGCGGATCTGCATGCTGGCCCGCACCGGGCCGCGCGGGCGCCGGGATACCTGGGTGCGGCTTTCCCGGCCCTCGCGGGCCTCCCGATTCTCCGCGCCCGACGACCGGCCGCCCCCCAGCAGGCTCGACGCCTCCGGCGAGCGCTCGGGCGGGGTCTTGCGCTGCGACGCCCGCGGAATCGGCCCAGACAGGTCCGGCAATTCGCTGGCGTACGCCTCCGCGGGCGGGCCGTCGCCACGGGGGTGCGGGGCGTCGGCCTCGTGCGGCGCGGTCTTGGCCTGCGGCGCGCCGGGTGCGGCGGTGCCGGATATGAAGCGGTTCAGCCGGGCCTCGACTCCGGTCGGTTGGCCCGGCTCGGCCGGGCGCTGCGGGGGACGGGGTCCGCCGCGCGGTCGCGGCGGCGAATCCCCGGCGTCCGGGGCACGGCCGCCCTGTGCGGGCGGCGCCGCGCGGTGTATACCGGCGCGCTCGGCCGAACCATCCCCGTTAGGGCCGTCGCCCTGATTGGGGACACCCGGCTCGTTCGGTGAGCTCACCCCGACTCCTTACATTGTCTGGTCGGGCCGAGTCTAATTGCCCGGCCGTTCGAGGGGCCGCCCGGATTGACACCGGCTAGCCGTCCGCGTCCGCGGCGCCCTCCGCTTCCTCGACGACCTCGTCCGCGTTCTCCTCCGCGTTGCGCGCGATGGCCAGCAGGGTGTTGTCCTCGCCCAGGTTCATCAGGCGAACGCCCTTGGTCTGCCGTCCCGCCTTGCGGACCTGTCTCGCATCGGTGCGGATCACTCCGCCGCCGGAGGTGATGGCGTAGAGCTCGCTGTCGTCGTCGACGATCAACGCGCCCACCAACCTGCCGCGCCGCCGGTCGTACATCACCGTCAGCACACCCTTGCCGCCGCGGCCCTGCACCGGATACTCCTCGATCGCGGTCCGCTTGGCGTAACCGCCGGAGGTCGCCACCAACAGGTACGTGCCTTCGCGAACCACGTTGAGCGACAACAGGTAATCGTCGGCGTTGAACCGCATGCCCTGCACGCCGGAGGTGGCGCGCCCCATCGGGCGCAGCGCCTCGTCGGTCGCCGAGAACCGGATGGACTGGCCGTTGGCCGACACCAGCAGCAGGTCCTCATCCGACGAGCACAGCACCGCGCCGACGAGCTCGTCGTTGTCGCGCAGGTTGATCGCCACGATCCCGCCGGAGCGGTTGGAGTCGAAGTCGGTCAGCTTGGTCTTCTTGACCAGGCCGTTGCGGGTGGCCAGCACCAGGTACGGGGCGTCCTCGTAGCTGCGGATCTGGATGACCTGGGCGATGCGCTCCTCGGGCTGGAAGGCCAGCAGGTTGGCGACGTGCTGGCCGCGCGCGGTCCGGGACGCCTCGGGCAGTTCGTAGGCCTTCGCGCGATAGACCCGGCCCTGGGTGGTGAAGAACAGGATCCAGTCGTGGGTCGAGCTGACGAAGAAGTGCTTGACGATGTCGTCCTGCTTGAGGCCGGCGCCCTGCACGCCCTTGCCGCCGCGTTTCTGGCTGCGGTACAGGTCGGTCTTGGTGCGTTTGGCGTAGCCGGTCTCGGTGATGGTGACGACGACGTCCTCGCGGGCGATCAGGTCCTCGTCGCTGACCTCGCCGTCGGCCGCGACGATTCGCGTGCGGCGGTCGTCGCCGTGCTTCTCGACGATCTCGGCGAGCTCGTCGCGCACGATGCCGCGCTGCCGCTCGGGCTTGGCCAAGATGTCTTCCAGGTCGGCGATCTCGGCCTCGATCTTGGCGAGGTCGTCGATGATGCGCTGGCGCTCCAGGGCCGCCAGGCGACGCAACTGCATGTCCAGGATCGCCTGGGCCTGGATCTCGTCGATGTCGAGCAGTTCGATCAGGCCGGCCCTTGCGATGTCGACCGTCTCCGACGCGCGAATCAGGGCGATCACCTCGTCCAGCGCGTCGAGGGCCTTGACCAGGCCGCGCAGGATGTGGGCGCGTTCGTTGGCCTTGCGCAACCGATAGGTGGTGCGCCGCACGATCACGTCGAGTTGGTGCGCCACGTAGTGGCGGATCATCTGGTCCAGCCGCAGCGTGCGCGGCACCCCGTCGACGATGGCCAACATGTTCGCGCCGAAGCTGGTCTGCAGCTGGGTGTGCTTGTAGAGGTTGTTCAGCACCACCTTGGCCACGGCGTCGCGCTTGATCTCGACGACGATGCGCACGCCGACGCGGTCGCTGCCCTGGTCCTCCACATTGGAGATGCCGGCCAGCCGGCCGTCGCGAACCTGCTCGGCGATCGAGGTGATGAAGTTGTCGTGGTTCACCTGGTACGGCAACTCGGTGATCACCAAAGAGGTTCGGCCCCTTGCCTCTTCGACCTCCACGACGCCACGCATCCGGATGGACCCGCGGCCGGTCTTGTAGGCGTCGGAGATGCCCTGGCTGCCGACGATCAAGCCGGCGGTGGGGAAGTCGGGCCCCTTGACGCGCTCCATGCACGCCGCCAGGGTGGCCTCCTCGTCGGCCTCGTGGTTTTCCAGGCACCAGAACACGGCCTCGGCGAGCTCCCGCAGATTGTGCGGCGGGATGTTGGTCGCCATGCCGACCGCGATGCCGCCCGAGCCGTTGGCGAGCAGGTTGGGGAACCGGCTGGGCAGCACCGTAGGCTCTTGCACCCGGCCGTCGTAGTTGGGGATGAAATCGACTGTCTCCTCGTCGATTTCGCGCAGCATCTCCATGGCCAACGGCGTAAGGCGCGCTTCGGTGTTGTGACTGACGAAGCCGTTGGAGAGGAATGCGTGGTCGTCGGTATCAACGCGCAGGCTGTATACCGGCTGTACCCCCGCCTCCGTCACCGACGCGACCCGCGCGTAATAGAACCGGCCGTCGGTGAGGTCGGTCGCGATCGCACGTACATCCGGATCTGCAATGTGCGCAAGGATTTCAGCGCCGCGATCGCGCCAGCGTTGGATGCGGTCGATGTTGTGGCGGTTCAGCCAGTCGCGGTCGATCCACCTGCCGCCCGCATGCTTGCGGATGAATGCGGCCAGCCCCGGAACGTGGTCGGCATCCCTGCCGGCGCACGCGGGCATCGCGGCAAGAATTCGCGTCAGCTTGGCTTGCTTGGCACCACCGAAACCGATCCGGGTAGCGAACAGTTCGGCTTGGGCACGGTCGGTTACAACGACCTTGTACTCGCCGACCGCAAATCGGTACCGCTTTGAAACGACCCCGAACTCCAGCAACATCTGCTGGACGTCCACCGCCAGCTGCTCGCTGCGTGCGGAGTAAGAGATCTGAATGGTATTGCGCGGCAAAGCGGAGCAAGAGCCGTCGCCCTCAAAGAGGGCTTGGAGGAACGCCCGCTTCACGGCGGCCGGTGATTGCCAAAGCCATTGCGGCACATGCTTGTCGGCAGGCCGTTGTCCGCATAGAACCGCGAGTCGCGTCTTCTGGATCGCCGTCAAGTTCTGCACGTCCAGTTCGTGCAATGTCGATCCCGAGGCGATCGTGCGGGAGTAGGCATAGCGCGGACCACCCACGACGGCGTCGTATGAGGCGACCACCATGTTGAAATAGTCGCGATCGCAGTTGTTGAACCCCGCGCGTGTTTCGGATACGAATCCCTCGCTGATGAAGGCGCCCAGCAGGAGCGCTTCCATCACGTCGTGCCAGTCGGCGGGCCCGAACTCCATCGAAGGGGTGCGCTGCAACACGACATGGTCGTCGGGCCGCATTTCTTCGATCAGTTTCCACAGCAGCGTCGGTACTCCACCGACGTCGACCAGGCACAGCAACGGGTGGTTCGACGTGCCGGTGACTTGATAGCCCTCGGCGGTGCGCACGGTGTAGGTCTGGTGCTCGCCCGAATGAAACAGGCGATCCACCGCAACAGGGTTGCCGTGGCGGTCTAATACCTTGAGTTCGACAGCGTTGTCCGAGTTGGGCCGGGCGGCCGGAACGACATCGCCGATCCGTACGGATTGCCCAAACGGCAAGCGCACCAACGCATCACCCGTCAGGCAGTAGCGCATCGCCGCTGGTGGATCGTTGCCCGGAGAGCCGAAGTTGCCCTGGCCGTCGACCAGGGGGTAGCGCAGCGACCACGGCTGCGCCATGCGCACCAAGGTGTCGTAGATCGACGCGTCACCGTGGGGGTGGTAGTTACCCATCGTTTCGGCGACCGACCGCGCCGACTTTGCGTGGCTGCGATCCGGGCGGAAGCCCGAGTCGTACATCGCGTAGAGCACGCGGCGGTGCACCGGCTTGAGGCCGTCGCGCACCTCGGGCAGTGCGCGCCCGACGATCACGCTCATCGCGTAGTCGATGTAGCTGCGCTGCATCTCCTGCTGAATGTCAACCGGTTCGATGCGGTCGCCGGCCTCGTCGCCGGGGGGCAGCGTGGTGTCAGTCATCTATTCCCCTTTTTCGGGTTGGCGTGCCTGACTGCGTCAGACATCCAGGAAGCGAACGTCTTTGGCGTTGCGGGTGATGAAGCTGCGGCGGGCATCGACGTCTTCGCCCATCAGGATGGAGAACAGTTCGTCGGCCGCCGCGGCGTCGTCCAGCGTGACTTGACGCAGTACACGCACCGACGGGTCCATCGTGGTCTCCCACAATTCCTTCGCGTCCATCTCACCCAGACCCTTGTACCGCTGGATGCCGTCCTCTTTGTTGATCTTCTTGCCGGCCTTGAGCCCCGCCTCGAGCAGGCCGTCGCGTTCGCGGTCGGAGTATGCGAACTCCGGGTCGCTGCGCTGCCACTTCAGCTTGTACAGCGGCGGTTGGGCCAGGAAGACATGCCCGTGCTCGATCAGCGGCCGCATGAACCGGAACAGCAGCGTCAGCAGCAGGGTCGAGATGTGCTGGCCGTCCACGTCAGCGTCGGCCATCAGGACGATCTTGTGGTAGCGCAGCTTGGTGATGTCGAACTCGTCGTGGATGCCGGTTCCCAGCGCGGTGATGATCGCCTGGACTTCGGTGTTCTTCAGCACCCGGTCGATGCGGGCCTTCTCGACATTGATGATCTTGCCGCGCAACGGCAGGATCGCCTGGAACATCGAGTCGCGACCGCTCTTCGCCGAGCCGCCGGCCGAATCACCTTCCACCACATACAGTTCCGACTTACGCGGGTCGGTGGAGCGGCAGTCGGCGAGCTTGCCGGGCAGGCCGCCGAGGTCCGTGGCGCTCTTGCGGCGCACCAGTTCGCGCGCCTTGCGCGCCGCGATCCGCGCCTGCGCCGACGACACCGCCTTGTTCACAACGGTTTTCGCCTCCGAGGGGTTGGCCTCGAACCAGTGCGTCAGCTGTTCGTTGCACACTTTCTGCACGAACGACTTGACCTCGGTGTTGCCCAGCTTGGTCTTGGTCTGGCCCTCGAACTGCGGCTCGCTGACCTTGACCGAGATGACCGCCGCCAGCCCTTCCCGGATGTCATCGCCGGTGAGGTTGGGGTCCTTGTCCTTCAGCAGCTTCTTGTCTTTGGCGTACTTGTTCACCACCGATGTCAGCGCGCTGCGGAAGCCCTCTTCGTGGGTGCCGCCCTCGTGCGTGTTGATGGTGTTGGCGAAGGTGTGCACCGACTCCGAGTAGCCGCCGTTCCACTGCATCGCGATTTCGACCTCATGGCCGGTGCCCTTGCCGTCGAAGTCGATGACGCTCTGCTGGATCGGGCTCTTCGTGCGGTTGATGTGCTTGACGAAGTCGACCAACCCGCCGGGGTAATGGAACGTGCGGTGCTTGACCTTATGCGGCGCAGTCGATTCCGCGGCCTTTTCCTCGGCGGACTTGGGTGCCTCGGCGGTGTCGCTGACCACCTCATCGACGACCTCGTCCTGCTCGACGCGTTCGTCGGTGAGGTTGATGGTGAGGCCCTTGTTCAGGAAGGCCATCTCCTGGAGCCGGCGCGCGACGGTCTCGAAGTCGTATTCGAGAGTTTCGAAGATCTCGGGATCGGCCCAGAACCGGATGGTGGTGCCGGTCTTCTTGGTGGCCTCGCCCTGCTTGAGGGTGCCGGGCACGGCACGGTCGTAGTACTGGAACCACTCGTGCCCGTCGCGTTTGATGTTGACTTCCAGACGGGTGGACAGCGCGTTGACCACCGACACACCGACGCCGTGCAGCCCACCGCTGACGGTGTAGCCGCTGTTCTCGCCGCCGAACTTGCCGCCGGCGTGCAGCTGGGTCATCACCACGTCGACGGTGGGCGCGCCGGTGGCGTGCATGGCCACCGGGATGCCCCGCCCGTCGTCGGTGACCTCCACGCTGCCGTCATCGAGGAGCCGCACATCGACCTTGGTGGCGTAACCGGCCATCGCCTCGTCCACCGAGTTGTCGACCACCTCCCAGATGAGGTGGTGCAGACCGCGCTCACCGGTGGACCCGATGTACATGCCGGGGCGTTTGCGGACGGCCTCGAGCCCTTCGAGCACGGTGATCGCTGACGCGCCGTATTCGTCTTGCGCCTTCTTCTTCTGGGCAGCCACGGTCGGAATGCTCTCCTTGGGGTTTCATGCGGGCGGTTCCAGTCACCGCATCAGCCGCATCCCGCCAGTCTACCGTGATGACCCGCCCGCACCGATTCTCTGGGCGCGTTTCTACCCAGCTAACTGCGCCGTGCGGACGATTTCTTTATTCCGGCCGCGTCCCGACGTGCGTCAAGCCACTTCACGTCGTCCTAGCGGCTTTGAGCGGCCTGTTGATGAAGGCCCGGTTGGGGATAATCGGTGCCGGTCGAGACCCTAGCCGTAAGTATCGCGCGGACCCCGGCCGGCGATGTGGCGTGGCCCCTTGCGCCACGACGGGGCAGCCGGCCCGGCGATTTTCAGCGACGTCACCACCCCGTTGCCGACGGCCGCGGCGATCTTGGCCAACAATTGCGACTGGATCATCCGCAGCTGGGTGGCCCAGGCGGTGGATTCGGCCGTCACGCTGAGCACCCCGTCACTCAACGCGGTTGGCGTCGCGTGGTCGGCGATCTGCTGGCCCACCACCGCCGGCCAGTTTCCGATCACGGTGCCCTCGGCGACTTGCGCCGACCACCCGCGCTTCTTGGCCAGGTCCCGCGCCAACCGGCCCAGCGGTTGCGGATCGCGGGCGTCGGGTCCCGGCCCCGACCAGCTGCGCCGCTGCCCGGCGACCCGCCGGGTGGACGGCGGCATCGCACGCCCCCGGCCGGCGTCCTTCCCTTGGGCGCGGGCCGCCGCGCGCGCTTCCTCGAGCGTGCGCCGGACCAAGTCGATGCCGCGCAGCAGGCCCGGATCGTTAGCGGCGGACCCTTGTTCGTTGTCGTCGGCGTCGGTCACGGCCGCACCGCCGATACCCGGCCCTGGTCGTCGTCGCGCAATTCGACATGGATCTGCCTGGCGTCCCAGCCCGCCGGGATGTCTTCCAGCACGGCGGCGGTGACCAAGACCTGCTCCGCCGATTCCGCCACCGTCGCCAGCGCCCGGCGCCGGGCCGTGTCCAGTTCGGCGAACACGTCGTCGAGCAACAACACGGGTTCGGTGCCGTCGGCCCGCAACAACTCGTACGAGGCCAGGCGCAGCGCCACCGCGAACGACCACGATTCCCCGTGGCTGGCAAAGCCTTTCGCGGGCTGATCGCCCAGCCATAATTCGAGATCGTCGCGATGCGGCCCCACCAGACACATGCCGCGGTCCAGTTCGGCATCGCGACGCTGCGCCAACGCGGCCAACAGCGCCGCCTCGAGGAACTCCCGGTCGCTCCCGCCGCCATCGGCCGCCCCCTGCGCCCCGAGGCTGCTGCGGTAGGCGATCGAGGCCGGCCGTGACGCCGGGGCCAGCAGTTGGTACGCCTTCTCCACCTCCGGGGCCAGTTGGTTGACCAGGTCGATGCGCGCCGCCATCAGCTGCGCGCCGTGTTCGGCCAGCCGGCTGTCCCAGACGTCGAGGGTGTCGAGCGCGCTGCGGTCGCCGCGGTAGCGGACGCCGGCGGCGGACTTCAACAATGCGGTGCGCTGGCGTAGCACCTTCTCGTAATCCGCGCGCACCGCGGCCACCGCCGGCCGCCGCACCGTCGCCAAATCATCGAGGTAGCGGCGACGATCCGCCGGATCCCCGCGCACCAGGGCCAGGTCCTCCGGAGCAAAGAGCACGGCGCGCAAGACCCCGATTACCTCGCGCGTGCTGCGCACCGGTGACCGGTTCAGCCGCGCCTTGTTCGCCCGTCCCGCCGCGATTTCCAGGTCGAGCGCGAGCTCCCTGCCCTCGTTGACCACGATCGTCGACACCACCGCACGATCCGCGCCGGCCCGGATCAACGGGGCGTCAGTGCCTACCCGGTGCGATCCCAACGTCGTCGAAAACCAAAGTGCCTCAACGAGATTCGTTTTCCCGAAACCGTTCTGACCGACGAACACCGTCCGGCCCGGCTCCAGTTCAAGGTCGGCGTGCGCCCAGGACCGGAAATCGCGTAGTCCCAAATGCCGGACGTACACCTATCCGGGCAACCGAACTGGCATCAACAGGTAGACGTAATCCGTCGGCAGGGCCGCGAAGGGCCCGTTGCCGGTGGGGGAGCTGTCATCGGCCGAGGCCGGCCGCAGCAATGCCGGCTTGCCCGGGGTGGTGAATCCGAAGGACACCCGCTCCGAGTGGACCGCGGCCAGTCCGTCGGTCAGGTAGGTCGGGTTGAACGCGATCGTCAACGGTTCGCCGACGAAGTCCACGGCCAGGTCCTCTTCGGCGCGGCCAACATCGTCGGCGCCCGCGGACAGCCGCAGCGAACCCTCGGAGAATTCCATCCGCACCTGCGCGCCCCGGTCGGCCACCAACGCCACCAGCTTGATCGCCTCGGTCAGCTCGGCCACGTTGATGGTCGCCACCGCCGTGTGCTCGGCGGGCAGCAACTGGCGGAACTTCGGGAACTCCGCATCGAGCAGCCGCGTCGTACTGCGCTTGCCGTTCCCGCTGATGCCGAGCAGGCCGTCCTTGCCGACCCCGCTGCCCGCGCCCAGCGACAGCCGAACCTCGGAACCATCGGCGCCGGCGCGCGCCGCCTCGGCCAACGTCTTCGCCGGCACCAGCACGGCGGCCTCGATGTCGGGCGACGATGGCGACCAGGTCAGTTCACGCACCGCCAACCGGAACCGGTCGGTGGCGGCCAAAACCACCTTGTCGCCCGAGATCTCGACCCGGATCCCGGTCAACATCGGCAAGGTGTCGTCCCGGCCCGCGGCGATGGCCACCTGGCTGATGGCCTCGGCGAACACCTCGGCCGGCAGGGTGCCGGTCTCTTCCGGCAGGGCCGGCAGCGTCGGGTAATCCTCCACCGCCATCGTCGGCAGCGAGAACCTCGCACTCCCGCAGTTCAGCGCGACCCGATTCCCGTCGACGTAGAAGTCGACGGGTTTGTTGGGCAGCGCCCGGGTGATGTCCGACAACAACCGCCCTGACACGAGAACGCTTCCCGGAGAAGCGATTTCGGCTGCGACTTGCGCTTCGGCCGACACCTCGTAGTCGAATCCGGAGATCGTCAGGCCCTCGTCCGAACCGGACAACAACACCCCCGACAGCACCGGCACCGCCGGCCGGGCCGGCAGATTCTTCGCCACCCACGACACCGCGTCGGCGAAAGACTCCCGTACCAAACGAAATTTCAAGTCGCTGAGGCCAGCTCTTGTCGTCGCCGCGTCCATAGCGTCCCTTCAACTACCCAGCGTTTCAAGTCCAGTGGCTAGCCTCCCCCCGCTAGCTTGGGGCTCCGCCACGAACGTCACTGACATGTGATGCCAACGACGACCGCAACGGCAGTCGAAGAACAACCGTAGATCGTCGGAGGCCATCTTGAAAGCTAATCGCCAAGGCCGACAAGCCGGGTTCCCGACGGCCCCGCGGCGCGTGTTCAACGGGGCGTCCCCAGCGCTGTATTTCAAAGAAGAAACGACGAATAGATCTCAGTACTAGTAATAAGGCCTGTGCATTCTGGGGATAGCGACAGCGCGCCGCAGCTAGGGCGGGGATCGGCCTGTGGAGCATGAGGTGCATAAGTGTGTGGCTCGTGTGGGGCCGTTGGGGAGCAAGGGCGGCTGTGCACGGCGCCCGGCTTAGTACACCGGTGTTTGATTGCGTTTTGCACAGTCCTGCGCACAACCGGCGGGTGTGGCGGGTGTGACAGGCGTGCGGGAAGTTTTTTGAAAAAAGTTGCGCGGCGGGGCGCCGAATCAGCGCTTGGAGCGCTGGCGGATGCGAGTGGTGAGCTCCTTGACGTGATCGAAGACCTCACGCCGCTCGGCCATCTCGGACAAAATCTTGCGCTGGGCGTACATCACGGTGGTGTGGTCGCGGCCGAACGCCTGCCCGATTTTGGGCAACGACAGGTCGGTGAGCTCGCGGCAGAGATACATCGCGATCTGCCGTGACTGTGCCAGCGCGCGCGTCTTGCCTGGGCCGCGCAGTTCTTCCACGGTGGTGTCGAAGTATTCGGCGGTAGCGGCCATGATGGTCGCCGCGCTGATCTGCATGGTGCTGGCGTCGGCGATGAGGTCGCGCAGCACGATCTCGGCCAGGGCCTTGTCGATCGGCGTCTTGTTCAACGAGGCGAACGCGGTGACCCGGATGAGGGCGCCCTCGAGTTCGCGGATGTTGCGCTCGATGCTGCTGGCGATGAGTTCCAGTACGTCGTCGGGCACCGCAAGGCGCTCCATTTGCGCCTTCTTGCGCAGAATCGCGATGCGGGTCTCCAACTCCGGGGGCTGGACGTCGGTGATCAGGCCCCACTCGAATCGGGTGCGCAAGCGGTCTTCGAGGGTGGCGAGCTGCTTGGGCGGCCGGTCCGAGGAGATCACGATCTGCTTGTTCGCGTTGTGCAGCGTGTTGAAGGTGTGGAAGAACTCCTCCTGGATACCTTCCTTGCCCTCGATGAACTGGATGTCGTCGACCAGCAGCACGTCGACGTCGCGGTAGCTGCGCTTGAAGGCGACCTTGCGGTCGTCGCGCAGTGAGTTGATGAAGTCGTTGGTGAATTCCTCGGTGGACACGTACTTGACCCGCATCCCGGGGAACAGTCGCTGCGCGTAATTGCCGGCGGCGTGCAACAGGTGGGTCTTGCCCAGACCGGACTCGCCCCAGATGAACAACGGGTTGTAGGCGCGCGCCGGCGCTTCCGCGATCGCCAGGGCCGCCGCGTGTGCGAAGCGATTGGACGCCCCGATGACGAATGTGTCGAAGGTGTAGCGGCGGTTCAGGCTCGTCCCGCCGGCGACGGCGGGGTCGGCCGGATGCGGGCGCTCGGTGAAGTAGTTGGGCCAGCTCTGCGGCGCACCGTCGGGGGCTTCGCCGTTTTCGTCGGCTTCCTCGATGTCGACGGCCTCGTCGTCCGGTGCCTCGGGTTGGGCAAACGGTTCGGCCTGCGCGATCACGGCCTCGTCGTCATCGTCGGGCGGCGCGATGCGCACCCCGAGCTGAATCTGTTGGCCGAGGCGGCGGCTGAGTGCGTCGGTGATCGGGGCGCGCAGATGACGTTCGATCTCGTTCTGGACGAAACTGCTCGGCACCGACAGCAGGGCGAAGCCCTCCACGATGGTCAGGGGCTGGACCAAATTCAGCCAGGCCCGCTGCTGCGGGGTGAGGGGGGTGATCAGCGTGGTGCGGTTGGCGGCGACGCCGTCCGGGGTGGATTCTCCGTTGAGTTCCGAGACGACCGCGTTCCACACGGTCGTGAAACCTGAACCGGGGTCATCGGTCAACGACGCATCCCCCTGGTTCTCGAGCATCCCGGGTCGAAGTACAACCACGCCTGCCGACAAAGCAACTGTCCACATAGTTATACACAGGTGTGGACAGGATGAGCGTATGCGAGCCACAACCTACCGGCGACGGCTCGCGATCTCCGTGCTGGAAGAGAACCTTTTCAAAGGCTGTCTAGGCAGCTAGTCGACCCACCATCCTCGCTTGTTTGTCGAGCGCCGTTGCAGTCTAAAACGACACTGGCAGAAGCTAACAGTTTTCCGTGCGGCTGCCAACCGTTCTGCTGCATTCCAATCGGGTTGTTTAGGGTTCGGTGGGCCTCGTTCGGCTCGACGCCGGCGCGCAACCCCGTGCGGGCCGGTCGGTGAGGCCGAGGTTTTGCGCCGGGATCGAGCGGCTGCGTTGTGGCAGGCCAGGTTTGACCAGGCGAAGCGCGGTCAGTACCCTCAAACAGTCGCCCGAAAGTCGGCGATGCGGCTGCGACCCAGGTCTGCCTGGGGACCGCGCCGGCCAGCAGCAAGATTACCTCCGACCGACCCGCAGACGAGCGAGACGTCTGGCCGGCCGGATGGAAATGCGAGACACAACGAGGAGACCGTCGTGGCCAAGGGCAAGCGGACATTCCAGCCGAACAACCGGCGCCGAGCCCGCGTGCATGGCTTCCGGTTGCGGATGCGTACCCGCGCCGGACGCTCGATTGTGTCGAGCCGGCGCCGTAAGGGGCGCCGCGCGCTATCTGCCTGATCGTAACGTCGGGTTCTTCGGCGGTGCTTCCCGCACGCAACCGCATGAGGCGGTCAACGGAGTTCGACGCGACGGTGAAGCACGGAATCCGCGCGGCGCAGCCCGACGTGGTGGTGCATCTCCGGCGCGCGGCCGATCGTGACGCGGCGACGGCTCCCCGCGTGGGATTGATCGTGGGCAAGTCCGTGGGCTCGGCGGTGGAGCGCCACCGGGTTGCCCGCCGGCTGCGGCACGTCGCGCGTTCCGTCCTGAGCGAACTGCACGACTCCGAGCACTTGGTCATCCGGGCGCTGCCGGGCAGCCGGACCGCATCCTCGGCGCGGCTGGAACAGGAGCTGCGCCGCGGGGTGCGGCGGGCCCTCGAGACCGCGGGAGCGCACCGGTGACCCCGCGGGCCGTCCTGCGCACCGTGGGCACCGCGGCCGCGCGGGGTTTGATCTCGCTCATCCAGCTGTACCGGCACATGGTCTCGCCGCTGCGGCCGGCGACGTGCCGGTTCGTCCCGACCTGCAGCCAGTATGCGGTCGACGCGTTGACCGAGTACGGATTGATGCGGGGGAGTTGGTTGGCCGCGGTCAGGCTTGCCAAGTGCGGACCCTGGCATCGGGGCGGATGGGATCCGATACCGGAACGTCCGGGTTGCCAGATGAACTTCGAAGAAGCCAGCGACGCGTGGGCCCGCCCGGCGGCGCGAGGGGAGAGTGGAACTCTTGTTTGATTTCTTTAGCCTCGACTTCGTCTACTACCCGGTGTCGTGGATCATGTGGGCTTGGTACAAGTTGTTCGCCGCGATGCTGGGGCCGTCGAACTTTTTCGCTTGGGCGCTATCGGTGATGTTCCTGGTCTTCACCCTGCGCGCCCTGCTGTACAAGCCGTTCGTGCGGCAGATCCGCACCACCCGTCAGATGCAGGAACTGCAACCGCAAATCAAGGCGCTGCAAAAGAAGTACGGCAAGGACCGCCAGCGGATGGCGCTCGAGATGCAGAAGCTGCAACGCGAGCACGGGTTCAACCCCATCCTCGGCTGCCTGCCGATGCTGGCGCAGATCCCGGTGTTCATCGGCCTGTATCACGTGTTGCGGTCGTTCAACCGCACCACGGGCGGCTTCGGTCAGCCGCACCTGTCGGTGATCCAGAACCGCATGACCGGTAACTACGTCTTCACCCCGACGGACGTCGGACACTTCTTGGACGCCAATCTGTTCGGCGCACCGATCGGCGCGTTCATGACGCAGCGGACCGGGTTGGACGCCTTCACCCACTTCAGCCGGCCGGCCGTCATCGCCGTCGGCGCGCCGGTAATGATCCTGGCCGGCATCGCGACCTACTTCAACAGCCGCGCATCGGTGGCCCGCCAGAGCCCGGAGGCCGCGGCCAATCCGCAGACCGCGATGATGAACAAGCTTGCGCTGTATGTGTTTCCGCTCGGCGTGGTCGTCGGCGGACCCTTCCTGCCACTCGCGATCATCCTGTACTGGTTCGCCAACAACATCTGGACGTTCGGTCAGCAGCACTACGTGTTCGGCATGATCGAAAAAGAGGACGAGGCCAAGAAACAGGAAGCGCTGCAGCGCCGAGCGGCCAACGCGCCGGCACCGGGGGCCAAACCCAAGCGCAATGCGAAGGCGGGCCAGCCAAGCGGCGATGGGTCGCCAACCGCCGGGGTGGGGGAGTCCGGCCCCGATGCCGCCGACGGCGCGGACGCCGCGGCGAAGCCCGAGGCGACCAAGCCGAATCCCAGTGGACAAAACGGTGGCACGCCCAACCGCACGCCGCGGCCGGGCGCGCGACCCAAGAAACGCAAACGCTGACAGAGCCATACCGGGCGGGCCGGGAGGACCACCCGATGGCAGGGACCCGCGGATGAGGGAGAGAAAGACATGACCGACGCAGACACCACGACCGAGCACGACGTGGACACCGAACTCGACGAGCAGCCGTCATCCGAGAATGGCGCGGAGGCGGGCGCGGACGAAGTCGACGACCAGGAAGAGCGATTGGTCGCCGAGGGTGAGATCGCCGGCGACTACCTGGAGGAGCTGCTCGACCTGTTGGACTTCGACGGCGACATCGACCTGGACGTCGAGGGCAACCGCGCCGTGGTGAGCATCGACGGCAGCGACGACCTGAACAAGTTGGTGGGTCGTGGCGGCGAGGTGCTCGACGCGCTGCAAGAGCTCACCCGGCTCGCGGTGCATCAGAAGACCGGAGTGCGTAGCCGGTTGATGCTCGACATCGCCAGTTGGCGCCGCCGCCGCCGCGAGGAGCTGGCGGCCCTGGGCGACAAGGTGGCGCGGCGGGTGTTGGAGTCCGGCGAGCGCGAGGAGCTATCCCCGATGACGCCGTTCGAGCGCAAGATCGTGCACGACGCCGTCGCCGCGGTGCCCGGGGTGCACAGCGAGAGCGAGGGCGTGGAGCCCGCGCGCCGCGTCGTCGTCCTCTACGACTAGCGAGTTACAGGCGTGTAGTTCCGACGCCAAGGCCCGTCGCGCGTCAGGCAAAGCAGAGGATGTTTCACGTGAAACATGTCGGCCCGGTCGAACCCGCGGCGGACAGCTCTGCCCCGCACGGGCCCGGCGCCGCCCCAGAGGCCGCCGCAGCGATTTTCGGTCCGCGCATTGACCTCGCGCGGCGCTACGCGGAAATGCTGGCCGGCCCCGGAGTCGAACGGGGCCTGCTCGGCCCGCGCGAGGTGGAGCGGATCTGGGAGCGGCATATCCTCAACAGCGCCGCCGCGGCCGAGCTCCTCGAGCCCGGCGAACGGGTCATCGACATCGGCAGCGGCGCCGGCCTGCCCGGCATCCCGCTGGCGCTCGCGCGGCCGGACCTCGACGTGGTGCTGCTCGAGCCGCTGCTGCGCCGCAGCGAATTTCTCAGCGAGGTCGTCGACCAACTAGGGTTGGCCGTCGAGGTGGTCCGCGGCCGTGCCGAGGAACTGTGGGTTCGTCATCAGTTCGGGGAAAGGGATGCGGCGGTGTCACGAGCGGTTGCGGCGTTGGACAGGTTGGCGAAGTGGAGCATGCCGCTGCTGCGGCCGGGCGGCCGGATGCTCGCGATCAAGGGGGAGCGCGGCCGCGACGAAGTTGAACAGTATCGGCGTGTGATGGCTGCATCGGGCGCCGTTGATGCCAGGGTGGTGACATGTGGCGCGACCTATTTGCGTCCCCCCGCAACCGTAGTTATAGCCCGGCGCGGAAGGCCGCCGCGCCATCAGCCGACACGGATCGGGAAGGCCGGAAACCGATGAGCAATCCGGGAGAATCGCCGACGGTCGCCGGAGCGCCGCCGAGCGTCACCCACACCCCGGCGCCCCCAGCGCCTGCCCCCATGGGCGATCCCACCGCAAATGTTTCACGTGAAACAGCGGACGAATACGACACCCCGATCGGCGCCGCCGCCGAACGGGCGATGCGGGTCCTGCACACCACGTATCCACCGCTGCGCCGGCCGAGCCACCGTCGAGTGCTCACCGTCGCCAATCAGAAGGGCGGGGTGGGCAAGACCACCACCGCGGTGAATCTCGCCGCCGCCCTCGCGCTGCAGGGCCTCAAGACGTTGGTCATCGACCTCGACCCGCAGGGCAACGCCAGCACGGCGCTCGGCATCACCGACCGGCAGTCCGGCACGCCGTCGTCGTACGAGGTGCTCATCGGCGAGGTCAAGGTCAAGGACGCGCTGCGGCGCAGCCCGCACAACGAGCGCCTGTTCTGCGTCCCGGCCACGATCGATCTGGCGGGCGCGGAGATCGAATTGGTGAGCATGGTTGCGCGCGAGAACCGGTTGCGGACCGCCCTGGCCGACCTGGACGACCTGGACTTCGACTACGTCTTCGTGGACTGCCCGCCGTCGCTGGGATTGTTGACCATCAACGCGCTCGTCGCCGCGCCGGAAGTGATGATCCCGATCCAGTGCGAGTACTACGCGCTCGAGGGTGTGTCACAGCTGATGCGCAACATCGAGATGGTGAAGGCGCACCTCAACCCGCGGCTCGATGTGTCCACCGTGGTGCTCACGATGTACGACGGCCGGACCAAGCTCGCCGACCAGGTGGCCGAAGAGGTGCGCCGGTACTTCGGGGCGAAGGTGCTGCGGACGGTGATCCCGCGCAGCGTGAAAGTATCCGAGGCGCCCGGCTACAGCATGACCATCATCGATTACGACCCCGGCTCGCGCGGGGCGATGAGCTATCTCGACGCGAGTCGTGAACTCGCTGAGCGTGACTGACCACCATTCGTGAAGGGACGACCATGACGCAGCCACTACGCAAGAAGGGCGGCCTCGGCCGGGGCCTGGCTTCGCTGATCCCGACCGGTCCCGCCGAGGGTGACTCGGGTCCCGCGACGCTCGGCCCGCGGATGGGGGATGCGGCCGCGGACGTCTTGATCGGCGGACCGGGACCGGACCTCGCCCCGGCGGGCGCGGTGTATCGCGAGATCGCCCCGGCCGACATCGAGCCCAACCCCCGCCAGCCGCGCCAGGTGTTCGACGACGAGGCGCTGTCCGAACTGGTGCACTCCATCCGCGAGTTCGGGCTGCTGCAGCCGATCGTGGTGCGAGCCGTCCCAGGCGCCAAGACGGGCCCGCGGTATCAGATCGTCATGGGGGAGCGGCGCTGGCGGGCCGCCCAGGAGGCGGGACTGGCCACGATCCCCACCATCGTCCGCGAGACCGGCGACGACAACCTGCTGCGCGACGCCCTCCTGGAGAACATCCACCGGGTGCAGCTGAACCCGTTGGAAGAGGCGGCGGCATACCAGCAGCTGCTCGACGAGTTCGGCGTCACCCACGATGAACTCGCCTCGCGCATCGGGCGGTCTCGCCCGCTGATCACCAACATGATCCGCTTGCTCAAGCTGCCGATCCCGGTCCAGCGGCGGGTGGCCGCGGGGGTGCTGTCCGCCGGTCATGCGCGCGCCCTGCTGTCCCTGGAAGCCGGGCCCGAGGCCCAAGAGGAACTCGCCAGCCGGATCGTCGCCGAGGGCCTGTCGGTGCGGGCCACCGAAGAGGCGGTGACACTGGCCAATCGGGCCGGCGCCACCGCCCCGGCCCCCCAGCGGCGCAAGCCGATCCAGATGCCCGGCCTGCAGGAGGTCGCCGACCGGCTGTCGAACGCCTTCGATACCCGGGTGACGGTCAGCCTGGGCAAGCGCAAGGGGAAGATCGTGGTCGAATTCGGCTCGGTGGACGATTTGCAGCGGATCATCGACATGATGACCGCCGCCAAGGCCTGACCCGCCATACCCTGTAATTACGTCACTGTGACACCGGGGCGGTCACGAACGCGCAACAACCGAGCCTGATTACGAAAGCGCATGCGTTTCAACGATTTTCGGTAACGAACCGGCCGCGGGCGTAACGGGTGCGGCGGTCCGCCACCGTGATCGGCGCCTCGACGACAAATCTGGCCCGATAACGACATACTCTCCTATCCTGGAGGGGTTGCCGGTGCAAAAGGCTGCAGTACCGCACAGGAGCCAGGAGGCTAGTGTCCGCTCGAATCACACCGTTGCGCCTCGAGGCCTTCGAGCAGCTTCCCAAGCACGCGCGCCGCTGCGTCTATTGGGAAGTCGACCCGGCGACCCTCGGTAACCAGGACCACCTCGCGGACCCGGAGTTCGAAAAGGAAGCCTGGTTGTCGATGGTCATGCTGGAGTGGGGGTCCTGCGGCCAGGTCGCGACCGCGGTCGCGGACGAGAGAAGCCAGAGCGAGCCGCCGTGCCTGGGCTACGTGTTTTACGCACCGCCGCGCGCGGTGCCGCGCGCGCAGCGGTTTCCCACCGCGCCGGTGTCCGCGGACGCGGTGCTGCTCACGTCGATGGGCATCGAGCCCGGGCAGGCCACCGACGACCTGCCGCACGGACTGCTCGCCCGGGTGATCGACGAGCTGGTCCGGCGTGGAGTCCGGGCCCTGGAGGCCTTCGGTCGCACGCCGGCGGCTTCGGAATTGCAGGACCCGTCGAAGGCGAGCCCGGATGTGCGGCCGGTGCTGGAGGCCGTCGGTGACTGCTCGGTGGACCACTGCGTGCTCGACGCCGAATTCCTACAGGACGCGGGATTCGTTGTGGTGGCGCCCCATCCGTACTTTCCGCGACTGCGGCTCGAATTGGACAAAGGCCTGGGGTGGAAGGCCGAGGTCGAGGCGGCCCTGGAGCGCCTGCTGGAAAACGCGCAACTGCAGGAGCCGGTCGGGGCGGGGTCTGCGGCAGGAAATGCGTTGCGGGGCGGCGAGATCGGTTAGGAGCCGCCGAGCCGGCTGGCCCGGTCCACGGAGAGTTCGTGGGCCAGCAGTTCGGCGAAGGTGAACGTGCCCGTGGGCCGGTCGTTCTTGCCCAGCAGGTAGAGCCGCTTCACCGCGGCGAGGATGCCTTCGGCAATCGCGTCGCGCGTTTGGGTGGAGACCAGCATCGCGCGGTCCTGGGGATTGGTGATGTAGCCGACGTCGACCTGCACTGTCGGCATCCGGGTCAGACGCAACAGATCCCACGTCCGGCCATGCGTCCGGCAATCCCGTAACCCGGTGCGGGCCACCACTTCTCGCTGGATGAAGTCCGCGAGATTGCGTCCGATCGTGGATACCGAGCCGTGCGAGTTTCCGAAATGAAAGGACGCCACGCCGTTGGCCGACGGGCTGGGCTGGTTCTCGCAGCGCAAGCTGATCATCAGATCCGCCCCGACGTTGTTGGCCGTGGCGGCGCGTTCGGCATCCGACGGGCTGCGGTTCGCCGGCCGCGACAGGAAGGTCTCCATGCCGATGGCGGTCATCCGCCCCTCGAGCCGGCTTGCCAAGTCCCACAACACATCCGCTTCGCTGACCGGACCCGATGGGCCCTGCATCAGCTCGCCGCGGTCGGTGCCGCCGCGGCCCGGATCGATGATGATCCGCTTGCCCGACAACTTGGGTCCCGACCGGCGGACCAGCTCCTCCTCGCGGATCGCGTGCGGTGAGCCACCGGTGACGCGGGAGCTGAGAAAGTACAAGGAGCGCAACGTTTCTGGACCGCAGATACCGTCCGCGGCCAACCCGTACTCACGCTGGTAGGACATCAGCGCGTTGTGCGTCTGCAGGCCGAAGTGCCCGTCGACCAGGCCGGTGTAGAACCCGAGGTCCTGCAGGCGCGCCTGCAGGGTGGCCACGTCGTCCCCATACAGCGGGGCGCCGAACTGGTGATACAGCGTGCGCGCGCCCAGCCGGTAGGACGCCTCCTTCAGGGCGCGGTAGGTGGCCTCGCCAACAATGCCGTCGACCAACAGGCCGCGGTGCTGCTGGAAGGCCCGCACCGCCTGGTCGAGTTCGGCGTCGAAGACCTCGAGGGAAACGTGGCGGCCGGTGGTGAGGTCTTCCTCGGGGCTGTCCAGCAGCCCTAACGCCGCCAGCGTAGCCCGGATTTCGGTCACAGCCGCGCTGCGGTCACCACAGCGCAGCGCATCGCCGTATTCACGGCGCGGACTCGACATACCAAAGGCCCTCCGGGACACACTGACAGGCTCGCATCTGGGCGACAGCTACCGGATATTGTCGCAGACGCTTCGCCCATTCGGGAAAACCCCAGGCTGAACGCGGGGCGTGGTGTGGCGAATTTGGAACGAAATCAGCTGAGGTTGGGGACTGCGTCGGAGAGCTCGCGCAGCAGGGCCGCCTTGCCCTTGGCGCCCACGATCCGTTTCACCGGTTGGCCGTCTTTGAACAGGATCATGGTGGGGATCGAGACGACCTGGAAGTCCCGCGCGGTTACCGGGTTGGCGTCCACGTCGAGCTTGGCGACGGTGAGTTGCTCGCCGCGCTCACTGGCAATCTCTTCGAGCACCGGCGCGACCATCTTGCACGGCCCGCACCACGTCGCCCAAAAGTCAACCAGCACAGGCTTATTGCTGGACAGCACCTCCGTGGAAAAGGATGCGTCAGAGACTTCGATTGTGGCTCCGGCCTTTTCGGCGTCGGTCATTGAGGTGCTCCAATCATCTCGGTACTGCCCGGAAATTCGGTGGCGTCGTTTTGCGCGGCCGAGCTGGAATCCACGTGGTCGGCCAGCCAGCGTTCGGCGTCGATGGCCGCCGCGCAGCCGCTGCCGGCGGCCGTGATGGCTTGGCGGTAGGTGCGATCCACCAGATCCCCGGCGGCGAACACCCCCTCGATCGACGTGGCCGTGGTGCGGCCCTGCACCAGCACGTAGCCCTCGGGGTCGGTGTCAAGGACGTCGCGCACCAGTTCCGAGCGCGGGTCGTGGCCGATGGCCACGAACACTCCCGTGACGGGCAGGGTGGATTCCTCGCCGGTGACCGTGTCGCGCATCCGCAAACCCGTCACCGTCTGGTCCCCTTCGACGCCCAGCACGGCCTTATTGGTCACGATGGTGATCTTCTCGTTGGCCCGGGCGCGTTCGAGCATGATGCGCGACGCGCGGAACTCGTCGCGGCGGTGCACCAGGGTGACGCTGCGCGCGAAGCGGGTCAAGAAAGTGGCTTCCTCCATCGCCGAGTCCCCACCGCCGATCACGGCAATGTCTTGATCTTTGAAGAAGAACCCGTCGCAGGTCGCGCACGAACTCACCCCGCGCCCCAGCAGCTCCTGCTCACCGGGCACCCCCAGATACCGCGCCGCCGCGCCCATGGCCAGGATGACCGCCCGCGCCCGGACGGTTTCGCCCTCGGCGGTGGTGACCGATTTGACCGGCCCGTCCAACGAGACCGATTCGACGTCTTCCATCCGCAGGTCGGCGCCGAAGCGCAGCGCCTGCTCGCGCATCTGATCCATCAGCTCCGGACCGGTGATGCCGTCACGAAAACCCGGGAAGTTCTCCACCTCGGTGGTCGTCATCAACGCGCCACCGAACGACGTGCCCTCGAAGACCACCGGCGCCAGCTGCGCCCGCGCCGCGTACAACGCCGCGGTGTATCCGGCAGGACCCGAACCAATGATGATCACGTCGTGCACAGTGTCGGCGGTCATAGATCCCTTTCAAACGATCGTCCCTGGATTCGTACAAACGCCAGCGTAGGCATGGCTGTTCCCGGGCGAGTCGGACAACCCATGGGACCACACTAGGGGCGGGGGACCTGGGTGCTGGCCAACAAGCCGGTATCGGCGGCGCTGCAGTTCAACGCGACCGCGTAGACCGCGAGGCTGTGGGGTGTGTCGCCCGGCACCACCAGCACGATCCCGGGGCGGGCGTTGATGTCGACCCGCCGCGCGCCCAGCACCTGGGTGGACGCCGGGTAGCCCAGGCCGGTGAGGCAGGAGGCGCGCCGCGCCGGGTCCGCGAGCGGGCCGTAATCGGGGCTCTGCCCGAGCAGGCCGAGGATTTCGTCCTGCGACAGCGGGATCGTCATCGGCGGCGTCGACACCGTGATGTGCTCGGCGGTGACCGGCGTGCTGGGGGCCGGCTCGGGCGCGTTGATCAGAGCCGCGGTGCCCACACCGACCGCGGCGAGCATCGCGCCGACGCCGACCACCCCGGCGGCCACCCGCGCGGGACCGATCCGCGGCCGGGCCGAGTGGCCGGCCGGGCCGGCGTCTGCCGAATCCAGCGCCGCCGCGATCCGGGCGGTGACCTCCGGCGGGACGTCGGGCGCCGGGTCCGCCCCCAGCGTGGCGACGTCACAGCGCACGCGGTTCAGGGCGCGCAGGATCTGCTCCGCCTCCGGGTCATCGCGGACCCGCTGCCGCACGCGCGCCGCGGACTCGTCATCGAGCAGGCCGGCCTGCAGATCGGCGAGAAGCTCGACCGTCAGGGGCGGCTCGTCGGCCTGGTCGTCGGCTTCACTCATCCGCCCCAGTGTCCGTCATGCGCCGCTTGACGGCCATCGGCGGGTCGGGCGCGGCGTTCAGATAGCCGAGGAGTTCCGCGAGGCGCACCCGGGCCCGCGCGCAGCGACTCTTGACGGTGCCCTCGGCGACGCCCAGCAGCGCGGCGGTGTCGGCCACGGAGTAGCCCTGCATGTCGACGGCCACCACCGCCGCCCGCTGCTCGACCGGAAGCCGCATCAGGGCGCGTTGCACCACCATCGCGGTCTCGACCTGGGCCGTCCGATCCGCCACCGCGTAGACGTCCTCCAGCGGGGCGGTCGGGTGCGCCTTGATGCGGCGCAGCCGGTCCAGGCAGGCGTTGACGACGATGCGATGCAGCCAGCTGCCCACCGCGGCGTCATGCCGGAACGCGCCGGCGCCGCGGTGCGCCGAGAGCATCGCGTCCTGCAGCGCGTCCTCGGCGTCCTCGGCCGTGCGCGTGGTGAGCCGGGCCAGCCGGTGCAGCTGTCGTCGATGGCGAAGGAACAGCTCGCCGAAGGCGTGGCGGTCGCCGGCGACGTGTGCTGCCAGCAGCTCGGCGTCACTGCGTTCGCGCTGGATGTCTCGCCGGGAGCCCACGGCCGGACAGTAACCAATCGCCTGCGGGCGGGCACTTCACCACCGCGCGGATATGTTGAAGCGCCGTCAGGAGGCGGCCTGGACCGTGATCTCCGAGAATCCGGCCTGGCTCTTGCCGTTGGTCGTGCCCAGCGTCGAGATCCACACCAGCAGGTTCGACGTCGGTGCGCCGGCCCGGACCGGGATGACGTTGTGACCCGGCTTGAGCGTGAAGGCCGGCGCCAACACGGTGGTGTCTTTCAGCGACGACGGCGACGCCGTGGCCGACGAGCGGATCTCGACCTTCGTCCCGCTGCTGGGCGTGTCGATGCTGACCTGCCCGACCACCGTGGGGTTCGGCAGCTGCAGCATGAGGCCTTCGCCCTGCTTGAAGCTGGGGAACGGAACCGCGTCGGTGTAGACCTCGGTAGCCCAGGCGGTCGAGGGATCACCGTCGATCGCCTGCCCGGCCGTGTCCGCGTTGTCGGCGTCACCGTCGGGGGAGTAGACCGTCGCCTTGGTCGGCTTGACGACGCTACCGGCGGCCGCGGAACTACCGGTCGACGACGAGACGGACGACGACGGGCCGTTCAGCCCGAGCTCGTCCTTGTTGAGGCCGCCGCCGACGTTGCCGAAGATCTTGCTGACCACGGATGCCAACACCAGTAGCGCCACGATGATGACGGCGAGGCCGGCGCCCATGCCGATCAGCAGGTTGCGACGCCGGCGCGCGAACGCCGCCTCGTCGTGCCCCGCGGACTCGCGGGCGGTGGCCGGCACGGGCGAATCGTCGATCGGGCCCAGCACCTCGGTCCGGTCGGCCACCGCGGTCGCTTGCTGCAGCAAGTTCAAAAGCGTTGAGGCGCTGCGTATCCCGCCGTCCTCTTGAACCGCCCGGACCGCGACGGCCGAAATCTGGAAGGGGATTTCGCGGTCGATGACCATCGGTTCCACCGGTTGACCGGTCGAATCGCGTTCGGCCGGGGCGAGCCCGCTTCGCACGCTGGACTCCGTCAGCGGCCACCGGTTGACCAGCAGCGCGTAGAGCGCGGCACCGATGCCGCGGATGTCGCCCTGGGGGTTGGCGTCGGGCATGGTCGCGGGGTACGCGAGGACGACGTCGCCCTCGATGCTGACGCGCACCCGGCTCGGGTGATCGATCGACAACGCGACGCCGGCCCGGTGGGCCGCGTCGGCGGCCGCCGCCAACGACTGCATGGCCCGGACGGCGCCGACGGGCGACGGCGCGGTGTCCGCCACCTCCTGCAACGAGCCGCCCCGCACCCACTCGGACACCACCAGGCCGCCGTGGCCGCTGTGGACCACGTCGAGCACCCGGGCGATGCCCGGCTTGTCGATGCGGCTGAGCCGCAGGGTGCGGGACAGGATTTCCTGCAGCACCTCCTCGGGCAGCGCCCCGTCGGGGTCGACGAAGGTCAGCGCCACCTGCCGGTCCAGCGCGGTGTCCAGCGCCTGCCAGAACTGCAGCGGCGGGGCGCCGCCGTGGAACACCAGCAGGCGATACCGCCCGCCGGCGATGCGGGCGCCGGGAACCAGGTGGACGTCGTCCGCTGGCGGGTCACCGCCGCGCTCCCGGGGCGGTTCGAACGGGGCGGGCCCGCGCCGCGATTCGGGCGCGACGTCACCGTTGCGCTGGTCGGCCTTGCGGGGCGTCGGCGGCGGGGATTCGCGGTCGGCGGGGATGTCGGGCTGGAAGTCGTCGGCAACCGGTCGTGGCAGCTCGGCGCCCGACGCGGCGCTGTCGACAGGGCGGTCGGTCACCTCCGGTCCTTTCGCTATCCGGGCTGGGGTTGCCCGCTCCGGAGATCTGCGCTGGATCGGCTCCTGGACCGCATTTACCCCAGGCGGGGACGAATTCCTCTGCTCAGGGTACGTGACCGACGATCCCTGCGGTGTTACCGGTTTGCGGGTGGCCGGCACGCGGCCGCCGAGACGCCGCCTGACGACGTCCAGCGCGGCCCGCGCCTCGGGGACATCAGCGCGGAGCATGACCGCGGCCATGATCGGCAGCATGATCAGCCCCAGGATCAGCAGGCGCAGCAGCGAGCCCGCGCCACCGCCGTGCGCGGTCAGCCGGTCGAGTCCGGTCAACCGGTCGGCCACATGGGCCACCAATCCGGCCAGCAGGGAGGCGGTGATCGTGACCAGGATCGTGCGCAGCTCGCCTTTGCCAATCAGCTGGCCCCCGGTCGGCAGCAGGGTATGCCGCAACAACAGGTAACCGATGATCGCGCCCGCCAGAAACCCGATGCCGTTCGCGAGCCCGAGATAACCGGCCACCAACTTCGGGTCATGGGTCAGGTGCGGGGCCAGCACCGAGCCCACGATCTTGACCGCGGTGATGACGAGGATGATCACGATCGGCGTCCAGGGCTGCTCGCGTGCGTAGAAGACGCGGAGCTGAAGCAGCACCAACCCGTACGGGATCAACGTGAACGCCGAGAGCGCGATCGCGGCGCCCAGGTAGCCGGCGTCGACCCCGCCGAAGTGACCGTAGGCGAACAGCGCGCTGCCGATCGCGGGGCCGCCGACGGTCATGAACGCGACGATCGGGATCAGTGTGATCAGCGTCAGGCGCGTGGCCAGCGACAGGTCGGCGAGCACCGCCTTGGTGTCGTCGGCGGCGGCGTTGCGGCTCAGCCGCGGCATCACCACGGTCAACACCGTGACGCCGATCATGCCGAACGGCAGCATCAACACCAGCCAGGTGTAGTTGTAGATCGCGGGGCCCGACGCCGCCGCCGTGCTGGCGATCTGGTTGCCGACCACCAGGCCCAGCTGGCTGATCAACACGTAGAGCACCATCGCGGCGGCCATCGTGCCGAAGCGCTTGAGCCGCTCGTCGATTCCCCACAGCGGGCGCAGGTCGACGCGTTGGCGCCGCAGCGCCACCAGCAGCACCGCGGTCTGCGCGAAGACGCCGAGCGTGGTGCCGATGCCGAGGACCAGCAGCTTGGTGTTGCCCATCCGAACGGGGTCGACCGACAGCTCGCCGGGCACCGCCGCGTACACCGCCAGTGTCACGAGGGCGACGACGTTGTTGACCACCGGCGCCCACGCCGTGGGCCCGAATACGTTGCGGGTGTTGAGGATTGCCATGAAGACCGACGTCAGCCCGTACGCCAGGACCTGGGGGAGCAGCAGGTAGGCGAACGCGGTGGTCAGCGGCTCGTTGACCTGCGGGACGCGGCCGAGCATGAGCCGCACCAGCAGCGGCGCGGCGAGCACCGACAGCGCGGTCGCCAACACCAGCAGCGCCGTCGTCAGCGTGACCAGGCGCCGCACGAACGCCGCGCCGCCGTCGGGGTCGCTCTGCTCGGCGCGGGCGAGCACCGGCACGAATATCGCGGTGAAGGTCGCCTCGAGGACAAGGGCGGCCACCAGGTTCGGCAGCTGGTTGGCCACCGAGAACGCGCTGGACAGCGCGGCGCCCAGGATCGCCGCCAGCAGAACTACCCGTGCGAAGCCGGTGAGCCGGCTGACCAGCGTGGCGAACGCCATCGCCCACGACCGCGACACCAGCGCGGCATCGGACAGTTCGGGGCGCCGGCGATCGACGCCCGCAGGGACGGGTGGCAGGGGGCCGGTGGGCGGCGAGCCGGGGGTTCGGGGTCGCCGCGGCGGCTGCGGCAGGCGGTGGTGTTGCCGCGCGGCCTGCCCGTGGGCGGGATTCATACTCGGTGCTCGTGTTCGACCCGGTCGTCGGCCGCGTCGTGCGCGCCCGCGGACCTGGCCCCCGGCGGATCGGGCCGGTCCAAATCGGCGCGGTCGGGCTGGCCGCGAAAGCGGTGCCACAGTCGCCGCCCGGCCAGCAACACCAGCACCGCCGCGGCCGTCATGGTGATCGCGAACAGGACCTTGCCGTAGGCATTGGAATGCACCGACAGGCGCACCGGGTCGCCCAGCCGCATGCCGTCCGGGGTCCGCAACGTCACGTCGATGGCGACCCGCTGGGTGAAGTTCACCTCGATCGGCACCCGCAGCGGCAGGTATCCGGGCGGCAACTCGATCTGGCCGACGTCGGTGACGGTCATTCCCGGTGGGGCGTCGACCTGCAACCGCACCCGGATCGGGACGGCCAGGCCGTTGTGCAGCGCCAGGGGGAGCGGGCTGTGCTCGGTGGCCAGGGTGTAGGAGCCGCCCGGGTTGACGATCGTGACGGCGCCGAACAGATCGTTGATCGTCTTGCCGACGACGGCCAGGCGCTGCTGGGCCATCCCGTTGCGGGTGTCGGGGGGCTCGGATTGGCTCAGCGCGCGCAGCATGTCTTCGCGCAGCGGGGCGGTGTACTGGATGCCGGTCAGCCCGGTGCGTTCGTCGGTGCTCAGCGCCGACGTCAGCCCCCACAGCCGGCCGACCTGCCCGGCGACCGCGGCGGTGACGTCGTCGTCGAAGCGGCCGCGCGCGGAGGTGTCGGCGCCCACCGGTTCGGACGGCTCGGTGCGGGCCGCGGCCTCGGCGACCACCGCCGGCAACGGGCGCGGGACCGCCAGGCCGGAGCGGATGCTGGTGGTCAGCGCGGTCAGGATGACGTGCGCGTCGTCGGCCTGCAGGTTCCAGGTCGCCGGCGGGACCAGGATCTGGGTGCGCGGCGCGTCGTCGTGGCGCAGGGCGTGCCAGAACATCGAGCCCAGGGCGTCTTGGCGGCGCGCGGTCACCGAGTCATGGGACAGCCGGACGCTCAGCGAGGGGTCCAGGTAGGTGGGGATCGCCGGTGAGCTTCCCGCGCCGGCCAGTGCGGCGCCGACCGCCGGGTCGAAGGGGGCGACCACCACTTGCGGGGAAACGCGCCGGGGCGCGGTGTCGACGTTGGCCTCGGCGGACGCGTCCGTCGCGGACAAGTTGGCTGCGGCGACAGCGACGGTGCTCTCGTTGGCGCCGAGCAGGTTGACCGCGCCGTTGGTCAACGGCCCGTCGGGCAGCAACGTGGCCCCCCGCACGGATGCCACGTCCAGGATGCGGTCGACGATGCTGTTGACGCCGGTGGTGGCGGCGGCGCTGAGCCCCCGATCGTTGACGCGCTGCAGGGCTCCCAGGTCGGCTTGCGCGTAGGGCAGCGGCGCCACGCAGGTGCGGTGCGCCAGGGCCCGCAGCCGGTTGAGCCACTCGACCGCGGCGGCTTGCCCGGCGCCCGGATGGGTCGGCGTGCCGGGGAGTTGAGCGGGGCCGTCGGGCGAATCGGACACCACGTAGCCGGCGGTCATCGCGTTGATGGTGACCAGCAGGTCGGGGTCCACGGCCAAACAGAGTGCCCGGCCGACGGCGCCGTCGGGGTCGACGTCGTGGCTGGTGGCGACTTCGGCCGCCGACAGCAGGACGTCCAGCCGGCCGCCGCTGGCCAGCGAGGTGGCCAGGTCGTCGTCGACCAGGCGCACCGGGATGGTGCCGCCGGGCACACCGGGCGCGAGCCGGGGCCGGTCGGCCAGCGGCCACAGCATCGTGATCCACACGGGTTTGGACGTGTCGGGCGCGACGGCCGAGCCCAGATCACCGCCCTGGTCGGGGGGCACCCCGACGACGGGCAGCAGGAAGCGCGCGTTGTCGAGCCGCGCGGGGGCGCCGTAGTCGGGCGTGGCGTTGACGTTGACCAAGACCGGGTAGATGCCGGGCTGGTCGATGCCCAGCGACTGCTTGGTCAACGAGCGCAGCGGCGCCGACAGGGTGAAGCCGACCTGCTGGCCCCGCTGTAACTCGGGAGCGACCGTGAGGAAGTCGGCGGCGGGCTGGTATTGGTCGGTGTCGCCGTCCAGGGTGGTCCGCAGGCTCGCCGACGCGGTGACCGCCCCCGCGTGTTCGAGCCGGACCATCACGTCGCGGACGGGGCGGTCACCGATGTTGGTCACCATGCCGCTGACGGTGACGACGGGTGGACTGGACGTGGTGACCACGTCCGGGGTGACTTGGTCGATGCGGACCCGGACGAAAGGTGTGGTGCCGGGCTCGCCCGCACCCGCGCGCGGCATGACGGGACCGGTGAGCATCGCAAAGCCGGCCACGATGCCGATCACCGCCGCGAGGCGCAACAGGCAGAGTCGGGATGCCGTCACGGCCCGGGCCCGTGGCCGTTCTTCCGGCTGGTGGCCGGCTTGTCGGCGTGCCGGGTCCGCGAATGCGTTTGCGGGCGGCGCCGGGGAGAGGTCGGCGGCAGCGGCGGCAGCGCGGCGGGGCCGTCGCTCTGCAGCTTGTCGATCAGCTCGTCGGCCACGCGGGCCAGACGACGTTCGTCGGCGTAGGCCAGCTTCGACGGCAGCTCGTGGATGGGTACCCAAGCCACCTCGGCCACTTCGAGGTCCTCGTCGGACAACTCGCCGCCGGAGAAGCGCATCAAATAATGGTGGACCGTCTTGTGGACGCGGCGGCCGTCGGTGACGAACCAGTAGTCGATGCGTCCCAGCGCGGCCAGCACGCTGCCGCGGATGCCGGTCTCTTCGGCGACCTCTCTTATAGCGGTCTGTTCCGCGGTCTCACCGAGTTCGATGTGGCCCTTGGGCAGCGACCACAACATCCGCCCTCGCCGGTCGACGCGGCCGATCAACGCGGCGACCTGGGCGTCACGCGGACCGTCGAGGCCGTCGATGACCAAGCCCCCGGCGGAGGTTTCGTGCACGGTGCGCAGCCGATCCGGCGCGCGGCGAGGCGAACGGGATCGGCGCGATTTCGTCGCCGTCGAGTCCGCGGGCGCTTGGCCGTTCGTCTGGTTCTCGGTCGAACTTGCCGCCCCACGACCGCGCCGCCGCCCCCGGCGTCGACGTGGCTTGCGTTGTTCGCCGTCCGACACCCAAGCGATAGTAGCTGGCACGACATCGTCTCCCAGGACATACTCGCCGCTAGCGGGCCGCGCGATGGCGCACCGCGGTGATGGTCGCGCCCACCTACTAGGCTGATCGAACGTGCCCGAAGCCGATGTCGAGCTGCTCGCCGCCGCCCAGGTGGCCCTGAACCAACACGCGCCCATGCTGCGCGAGCTGGGCTCGGCGTTCGAGGGCTCGGGACACGAGCTGTACCTCGTCGGCGGCTCGGTGCGAGATGCGCTGCTGGGCAGGTTAAGTCCCGACTTGGACTTCACCACCGACGCCCGCCCGGAGCAGGTGCAACAAATCCTGGGCCGCTGGGCCGACAACCTGTGGGACACCGGCATCGAATTCGGCACGGTCGGCGTCGGCAAGGACGGCCATCGCCTGGAAATCACCACGTTCCGCGCCGACACCTACGACCGGGTTTCGCGTAACCCCGAGGTGCGGTACGGCGACCGCCTCGAGGACGATCTAGTGCGCCGCGATTTCACCGCCAACGCGATGGCCGTGCGCGTCACGCCCGCCGGGCCCGGCGAATTCCTCGACCCCTTGGGTGGTTTGGCGGCGCTGCGTGAACGGGTGCTCGACACCCCGGCGGCACCGTCGGTGTCGTTCGGTGATGACCCGCTGCGGATGCTGCGTGCGGCGCGTTTCGTTGCGCAGCTCGGCTTTGCCGTCGCCCCGCGGGTGCGCGAGGCGATCGAGGAGATGGCGCCCGAACTGGCGCGGATCAGCGCCGAGCGGGTGGCCGCCGAGCTCGACAAGCTGCTGCTCGGCGACGACCCGGGGGCTGGCATCGATCTGCTGGTGCAGACCGGCATGGGTGACGTGGTGCTGCCTGAGGTCGGCGGCATGCGGATGGCCATCGACGAACACCACCAGCACAAGGACGTCTACCAGCATTCGCTGACGGTGCTGCGGCAGGCCATCGCGCTGGAGGATGACGGCCCGGATCTGGTGCTGCGCTGGGCCGCGCTGCTGCATGACATCGGCAAGCCCGCCACCCGGCGGCATGAAGCCGACGGCGGCGTGAGCTTCCATCACCACGAGGTGGTGGGCGCCAAGATGGCGCGAAAACGATTGCGGGCGTTGAAGTATTCGAAGCAGATGATCGAGGACGTCTCGCAGCTGGTGTATCTGCACTTGCGGTTCCACGGGTACGGCGAGGGGAAGTGGACCGATTCGGCGGTGCGGCGCTACGTCACCGACGCCGGGCCGCTGCTGCCGCGGCTGCACAAGCTGGTGCGCGCCGACTGCACGACGCGCAACAAGCGCCGGGCCGCGCGGCTGCAAGCCAGCTACGACCGGCTGGAGGAGCGGATCGTCGAGCTGGCCGCCAAGGAGGATCTGGCGCGGGTGCGTCCCGATTTGGACGGCAACCAGATCATGGAGCTACTCCACATCCCGGCGGGCCCGCAAGTCGGCGAGGCGTGGCGTTTTTTGAAGGAGCTGCGGCTGGAGCGCGGACCGCTGTCCGCCGACGAGGCGACCGCGGAACTGCTGAACTGGTGGAGTTCGCGGGGGAACGCGTAGCGCCGGTCGCGCGTCCGACTTGCCATGGACTACTGCATGGCGGGCGATGACGGCGCGGCGGCGATCTGGCACCGCCAACTCGATCTGGACCTCGACGGTGACGGCCGACTCGACGCTTTCGGCCTGGACTTCGACGGTGATGGACTGCACGACGACGCGTTCGCGGATCTCGATGGCGACGGCATCGCCGATCATTTGGTGCTCGACGTGGACAACGACGGCACTCCCGAGGCGTACTTCACCGACGATGGTTCGGGCACGTGGGGGATCGCCACCGAACAGGGACGGCAACTGCGGTGGCTCGGGCTCGACGGTGTCGAGCACACCGGCGGCCCGCTGGTCGACTTCGACGGCCACGGCAGCGCCGATGACCGGCTGTTTGATACCGACAACGACGGGCTGGCCGACCGGGTGGTGTGCGCCGACGAGGACGGCGTCACCGGGTACGTCGACACCGACGGCGACGGCAAGTGGAACGTGCGGCTGACCGATTCGGACGGGGACGGGCTGGCCGACGGCGCGAGCGCGTTGTGAAGCGCTTCTCTTCGGGGAGATCGGTGAATTGACCGCTGCGGGCGGCGTATTTAGCCTGATCAGTAGCGGCGTCTTGAGGTGATGGAGTTGTCGCCGCGGTCGACGAGGAAGGGGTGGCAATGTTCGTCGACACGGAGCTTCTGCACACCGGAGGCAACGACTCGCATCGCGCTGGCGGGCACGCACAAGAGGGCGCCGATCAGCTTGCGCGGGGGCCGCTGGCATCCGGCATGTTCGGCGACTTCGCCGCCGCCGATTCCTTTCACGAGGCGCTCAGCGCCGCGCACACGCGACACGTTGAGAACTTGCAGGGCCACAAGCAGACGCTGACCGATGTCGGTTCGAAGGCGCACTACGCGGCCCGAGGGTTCACGAGTATGGATCAGCACAACGCCGGCGAAATGCAGGCTGTGCGACCGGGTTCGGGAGCTTCAGCGTCGCGGGTGTGAGGCCTTGATTGGGTAAACGCGCCCTTCAAGCTGGTCGGCTATGTCGAATCTTCGATTCCGTTAGAAGTCATTGGGTGACAGCTCGCTGTGCCAGTGACGCCAGCGTCGCGTTGCGGCCACAATTCGGCGGCGATGCGGGATGTACGGGGATAATTTCAAGAGAAGGACTTCTACACGAGGTGATACGAGGGAGGACTGCGTGGGGGATCTGCCTCCGTACAACGCTGGGGAGCCACATGTCGGCCCGCCTGTGGGTCCGTGGCAGCAGCCGGCGTACCCGCCCCAGCCCCTAAAACGTCCTCAAACTTGGCCCGCGATCGCTCTATCAGCAATTGCTGTTCTGTTGGCCATCGGTGCCCTGGTTGTCGCATTCACGCGCTCGCCCTCTGCTACAGCGCCGGCCAGCTCTCCAGAACCCAAATACACGCCTGCTGAAAGTGCTGCTGCGCAGCAACAATTGTGCGACGTATATAAGGCCCAAGCGCGCACCGTTCGGTCGGATACTGCTGGTACCGACGAAGCGCTGGCCCGTATTTCCGCTACGAACGGGGCGGTGATGCTCTATAACGCTGCCGCGAATCCAGCTCTTGACGCGAATTACCGCGACTCCGCACGCGCATTGGCGACGGCCTACGGCAACGTGTCGGCGTTGGGAAGTAAGGGCGTCGCTACCGATGCAGAGTGGCGCACGGTGTTGGACGACGCCAACGCAAAAGATACGGCGATGAGAAGTCTGTGCGGAGGTGGTTGACTCTGCCCGTTGCCTCCCTCAATCGATAGGGCTGCCGTCGCCTATCGGTTGGAGGTGATGCCGTCCCGAGGATTCGCCAGCATGGGTATGCACGCGGTGCGACCGGATCGGAGGCTCCGGCCTGGCGGTGCTAGGCCCGGGGCAAGGGCTGCGCAGGCCGGCCGGGTTTCGGGGCCGATAAACAAGGTCTGATCGGCATCACGCCAACGGCTACTACATTCATCGCTGGTGAGGGCGCCATTGGTTCGTTGAGGTGCAATGGACGCGCAGAAATCCAGAAGGTCGCTCCGCAATGACCGGGGCATTGAAAGGAGGGCGAGATGGGGGACCTGCCTCCGAACTTCCGCGGGGAACCGGCTATGGGTACCCCGCCGGCTCAGTGGCAACCGCTAGTTCCCCCTCAGCCCCCACGCCGGTCGAGCACATGGCTAGCGACCGCGTTGGCCGCGGTCGCAATCATGCTGGGAATCGCCGCCCTAATCGTCGCATTCATGCGATCAACGCCCGGTTCGGTCGCAGGTCCAACGACTACGACAGCTGCTGCACCTACGTATAGCGCAAACGAGGTGGCAGCCGCGCACAAGAAGCTTTGTGACGTTTACAACGTCGCCGCACGCGCCGTGCAGATAGAAACGAACGGCGATAACCCGGCTTTGTCAGGTGTTGCGGTTGTGAATGGAGCGCTGATGCTAGAGCACGTGGTAAACACCACCCCGTCAATCTCTCGTGGGGACCGAGCTGCCGCCCTCACGCTGGCCGAGGCCTACAGCAACTCTCAAGCCACAGCTGCATCGGTGCAGCGGCGGGATGATCCTGTATGGCAGTCAACGATCAGTGACGTCAATGCCAAGGATGCTGCTATGAAGAAGGTTTGCGGCGGCGGGTGAGAAGCGTTCGGTGCGTGCGTTCAGATGGTTTGACTCGCAGCGCGGTTCGACCGTGCCTCTGCAGACATGCGGGTGACAGCGCTGAAGTCGCGCGGAAGAACTTTGACCATGCGATGGTTCAACGGCCCTCAGTGAATTGCTGCAGTTCCTCGTCTCCACCACTATGGAGGTTGGCGGCTATACGGTTGATTTGGCATCAGCCTCGGCTGATCTGAGAAAGACTCTCGGAGGGAGATATATGGTGGCGAACCAGCCTCCTTGGGGATCCGGACAGCGGCCGATGCCTCAGCCGTCGGCGGCGACTTGGACTCAGACCTATTCTGGCCCGCCAGTCTCGCGGTCAAGCCGATGGCAGCTGATAGCGCTGGGATTGACGTCCGCGATAGCAGTAGCTGCGCTTGCTGTGGGATTGACACGCCCCACGGTGGCACGCTCTCCTGCGATCTCCAGCACGCCCACGTACACCGCAACTGAGGTCGCAGCGGCGCAACGACAACTCTGCGATACCTACGGTTTGGCCGCGCGGGCAGTCCAAGTCGACACCAATGGAAGCGATAAGGCGTTCGCGCGTATCGCCCTTACTAATGCTGCCGTTATGCTGGGAAATGCTGCGGCGAACCCGGCGCTCGATGCCGAACATCGGAACGCTGCGCAGGCACTCGCGACGGCGTACTTGTCCGACACCGCGAAAAGCAGCGAGGGCGCGGCGACCGAGACTGAATTCCGCGCAGCAGTTGATGACGTGAACGCCAAGGATGCCGTCATGAAAAAGGTGTGCGGTGGTGGGAGTTGACCTTCCGCCCGGGATATGGACAGCGGCGTTAATTGGTCCTTGGTGGACAGGACCGCCGATCGACCTCCGCGCCGGCGCTCAGCACTGGAGCCAGGCATGTCTCGAGCAACAGCTCTTTTCGCAGGACTTGCGCACCCAATGGACATTGGTGGCTGCACATAATCAGGGCCACACGGCGGACGACCTCATATCCAGATATCAACAAGGCGAGAAGTTCCACATGGACCTTGCCGAGAAATATCAAATCAAGGCCGGAGCTTTTGACTCGTCTGCAGATGCAGTCGACTATCTGCGAAGCCGGTTGACGGAAATTGCCAATGAGGGCAACAAAGAGATAAACGCGATACTCGCGTCTAAAAAGCCTCTGCCTGAAAAAGTAGCGGAGGTACAGGCAGTGCAGTTGCGATGTAACGGCGATGCGGCGAACGCGAGCATGAACGCAGGCGACAAACTCACGGCGGCAACGCAGAAGATCCTCGATGCTGACGGCGTCGGTTCCGACGCGCGAACATGGGCCCGTGAGAATGGCTTTGGCTTAGAGAATCATCCACCACCGCGCCCGATCACCGATCAAGACCTCACTCATACGCTGCCAAGTGCAGGCGGTTCTAACCGGGCCGCCGATGGCGGCGGGGGACACGGCGTTGGAACAGAGCCACCCCCACCGGGACCAGGCGTTGCAAATCGAACCGGCGGAGGAAGCAGCCCAAATCTTTACGGAAGTGGCGGTCAAACGTCGGCTCCGGCTGCCGGTGCATCCAACTGGAGCGGCAATGGCGGATCGCTGCCGGCCGGATCGCCAGTCGGACCTGGCGTCCACATGCCCGGCAGTGGCGGATCGATGTCGCCCGGAATGCCGGGGACACCCAGCAGTCCGATGACGATGTCACCCGCCAGCCTGGGACAAACCGGCTCACCGAACTTGGCGCAATCTTTCGCTTCCGGCATGGCAACGGGGCAGCCGGCAGGTGCTGGTGCACAAGGCATTTCGTCAGGCGCAGTCAACGCGATGGAATCCGGCACACCGCCGCAAGCCGGGCCACCGGCGGGCACACCACCGGTCGCGCCGACCGCACCCAGCGCCGGCGTCTTCATTCCACAGGCCACTCCGACTGATGCGGCCCCGCCGCCCGCCCCGGCTGCCCCGGCAACAGGAGCCGCTCCGGTCGCGCCAGTAGTGGCGGGTGGATCGTGGTCTGGAACGCCGGCCTCGCTGTCCGGTGGCCCGAGTGTCCCCGCTGGCCCATTACCCGCATACGGCTCAGATCTGCGCCCCACGGTGGCAGCACCGCCTGTCACGCCATCAGCTCCGGCCGGACCGGTGTCGGGAGCACCGGTCGCGCCGTCGCCGGGTTCGTCCCCGTCGGCCGGCGGCCCCGTTGTTTCGCCCGTGGAGCGCGCGGCGCAGGGAGCCGCCAGCACTCAGGGCGGCGCCAACTCGTCGAGCATGATCGGCGCTTCAGCGATGTCGTCGGCGACCGGCGCGACCGCCGGCGCCATTTCCAACAGGGCGGCGGAGCAGCAGCGTCTACAGCGGCTCGTGGATGCCGTGGCCCGCCAGGAGCCGCGGCTTTCATGGGCGGCGGGTCTGCGAGACGACGGCACCACCACCCTGCTCGTCACCGATCTCGCTGGCGGATGGATTCCGCCGCACGTCCGCTTGCCCGCACACGTGACGCTGCTCGAACCGGCCGCACGCCGGCGGGACGCGAACGTGGTCGATCTTCTGGGCGCGGTCGTGGTTGCCGCCGCGCACGAGCACAACACCTACGTGGCCGAATCGGACCCGGAAGCACCCGCGCTGAGCGGCGATCGGCCAGCCCGCTCGGCGGCACCGCCTGTGGACGAGCTAGGACCAGCGCTCGTCGAAGCCGTACGAAGACGCGACGGCCTGCCCCGAATTGCGCAGGCGATCGCGACGCCAGCGGTACGAAAGACCGGGGTGCTTGAGAACGAAACCGGGCTTCTGCGCAGTTGCATTGGCGATATCCAGAATTCCGTGCTGGCGGCATACCCCGACCACGATGCGTCCGCTGTCGGAGACTGGATGCTCCTCGCGGCAATCGAGGCATTGATCGACGGGCATGAATACCTCGCGAACTATCACCTGGCCTGGTTCGACGTGATCAGCCATCACAGTGCCGCCTAGAGCACCTCGAAAGTCGAGGTGAATACCCATTGCGGCGCGTTATGCCAAAATGGTGCTAACGAATCGCGTGGTGCGTGAGTGCACACGAAGCGGCTGCAGACTTGGCAAACGGGGTGGAGGTGAGGCAATGACTGGGGGCGGCGGCACCATCAAAAACACCCCGGCCGTGCTGGGCGGACTGGCCGGTGCCCCCGAGGCGCCGGCGCCGATGCCCTTCCCCCTCTCCGCGGGCGGAACCAGCCAGACCGACATACTCCGGGGAGCGCTCGGAGCCGCCGGCAACGGCGGGGTCCCGAAAGACGCCGCCGACGCCGCAGCGGCGGATGCTGACCGCCGCGCCCACGCAGCCGACGCCGCAGCGAAATTCCCCGCCAATGAAGCGGATTCACAGCAGCAGATGCAGAACGTCGGCCAGCAAGCCCCGCAGATGATGCAGCAGATGCTGCAAAGCATCACCGGCGCGCTGGGCGGCGCGGTCGGCGGCATCATGGGCCCGCTGACGCAGCTGCCCCAGCAGGCGATGCAGGCCGGCCAGAGCGCCATCCAACCGCTGATGAGCGCGGTTCAAGGCGCCCACGGCGCCGGCCTCGCCAGTGACCCGCATCTGGTCGACAGCGTCAAACCCGACGCGGGCCTCGGCGGCGGCGCGGGCTCGGGCGGCGGCGGCGCCGGCCTCGGAGGTGGCGGCGGGGGCACCACCCCAGCCAGTTCCTTGGGCCCGCCTCCGGTGCCCAGCTCTTCCCCGCCGACGACGCCGGCCGGGGCGTCCAAGGCGGCAATGCCGCCGCCGGTTAGCGGCGCGCCGACCACCACTGGCCCCGGCGGTATGGGCGGGATGGGCATGATGCCCCCCGGCGCGATGGGCGGGCACGGCGAAGGCGGCAACAAAGAGAAGCCACCGGAGAAGCGGATCTCCGCCCCCGGCGTGCCCAACGGTCAGCCCGTCAAGGGCCGCCTAACGATGCCGCCGGCCGCCCCCGGGCCTAAGCCCGGAGAGGACAAGCCGACCGTCGTCACCAACCGGCCGAATCGCCGCATCGTGATCATGCCGAGCGAGGACGAGCCGAAGGAATAGGCGGCACCGCAAGCCATTCCCACGCCCTTGATGGGTGAGTGGTCGGGCCAACCGCTCGGCAGTAGGGTCAAACGAGCTCGTTATTGACAGCGGAACTGCCTATTCGTGCATGCTATTGAGTACGGATTTTCGCGACCAAGGGGTGTGGGAGCAGCTCGAGTGTCCAGGACGGATGGACGCATAGGGGACAAGCGTTGACTGATCCGCTGACGATGCGGGCGGTCGCGGCGCTGTCCCGCGGCCACGGATTGTTTGCGCGCGAGACCATCGCGGCTCCGGTCGACCGCGTGTACGAACCCCGCGAGCTCAAAACCGACCGCCTTCCTGGCGCCGCGGCGCGAAGGTCCATCAACGCGCTCGACGACCTCCGCAGCTCCACCGAGACCGACCGTGAACTCGCACGAATCATGACCGCGGCCCGCGCCGATCACGCGCAAGCGCGGGCGGCCACCCGGGCAGTACTCGACGACGCAATCGCCGACGCGTCGGTCGACACCCCGATGGCGCATCGCGAGGCGATGGCCCGAATGGCGGCGCGGTTACGCGCCCAGCACCGGCACATCCTGATATCCCGCCGCCGTGCTCGGTTGCACGCGATAAAACTGCGGCGGCTGCGCTACCGACGAAGGCGAGAACACATGCAGGGCACCGGCCGTCCGGCCGTCCTAGCGGCGATCCGCAAAGCCTTGGATATTAAGGGCATTCACGACCCGGCCGCGCGCGCCCGTTGGGAGCGCGGCATGGATCTGGTGGCCCGCCGCGAGTCCAACTACAACGCCAACGCGGTCAACGACTGGGACTCGAACGCGGCACGGGGCACGCCGAGCAAGGGCGCCTGGCAGTTCATCGGCCCAACGTTCGCGGCCTATCACCAGCCGGGAACGTCTCGCGACATCCACGACCTTCTGGCCCAGGCGTGCGCGTTTATCAACTACGCGATGGGCCGCTACGGCGTTGCCGCCGACGCGTCGAATCTGGCCGATCGGATTCAGCAGGCCGATCCTCGCCGATCAACTAAGGGGTATTGAGCATGCCGCTGAGCTTGTCGAACCGCGACCAGAATTCCGGTCACCTGTTCTACAACCGACGGTTGCGGGCGGCGACCACACGGTTCTCGGTGCGCATGAAGCACGACGACCGCAAGCAGACCGCCGCGTTGGTGTTGTCGATCTTGTTGGTGGCCATCGGCGCCGGATGGATGTTGCTGCTGAACGTTCTGAAACCGACTGGCGCAGTTGGTGAATCATCGATCATCGGTGATCGCGATTCCGGCGCGATCTACGCGCGCATCGACGGCCGGCTCTATCCGGCCCTGAACCTGACGTCCGCCCGGCTGGCCACCGGGACGGCGAACCAGCCGACGTGGGTGAAGCGCAGCGAGATCGCCAAGTATCCGACCGGGCCGCTGATCGGCATACCGGGTGCGCCCGCGGCAATGCCGGTGAACCGGGGCGGGATTTCGGCGTGGGCGGTTTGCGATACCGCCGGCCGCCCGCGCAGTGGCGAGAAACCGGTCGTCACCTCGATTGCGGGCACACTCAACGGCGGCGGGCGCGCCGAACCGCTGGCCGAGGACGCCGGCCTGCTCGTGACGTTCGAGGGCAATACCTACGTGATCTGGGGCGGCAAACGCTCGCAGGTCGATCCGGCCAGCCGGGCGATCACCCTGAGCCTGGGGCTCGACCCGGGAGTGACGTCGCCGGTGGAGATTTCGCGCGCGCTGTACGATGGCCTGCCCGCGACCGAGCCGCTGCGCGTCCCCGACGTTCCCCAGGCGGGCGCGCCGTCGACCTGGGTTTCGGGCTCACAGGTGGGTGCGGTGCTTCAGGCGCAGACCGCCGGCGGCGGCAAGCAGTTCTATGTGCTGCTGCCCGACGGCGTGCAAAAGATCACCAGCTTCGTCGCGGATCTGCTCCGCAGCGCCAATTCGTACGGGTCGACGGCACCCCGGGTGGTGGCGCCCGACGTGTTGGTGAACATCCCCCAGGTCAACTCGCTCGCGGTCGACTACTACCCGACGAAGCGCCTGAATTTCATTGATAAGGCGGCGAATCCGACCACCTGCGTCAGCTGGGAAAAGGGCTCGACGGATCCGCAGGCCCGCGTCGTCATCTACAACGGCCGCGGGCTACCGGTGTATTCGTACCTCGACGACCGGATCGTGCACCTGGTGCGCGACGACCGCGACCCCGGGTCGGTCGTGGCCAACCAGGTGCTGGTGCTGCCCGGGGCGGCGAACTTCGTCACCTCGACGAGCGGGGTGATCACGTCCGACTCTCGTGAATCGTTGTTCTGGGTGTCCGACAACGGCGTTCGGTTCGGCATCGCCGCCAACGACGACACGATGCGCGCGCTGGGGCTGGATCCGGCCTCGGCGGTGCAGGCGCCGTGGCCGTTGTTGCGGACTTTCGCTGCCGGCCCGGCCTTGTCGCGGGAGGCAGCACTCGTGGCTCGTGACACGGTGCCGGCGCTCGGCAAGGCGGCTGTGGTGACCACATCGGCGAAGGCGGGAGGCTAGGGATGTCCAAGAAAGCGTTCCCCATCAATCGGGTCAAGATCGAACCGCCGAAACCCGTTCGGGTAGCACCGAATGCGCCGATCGCCCTGCCGGAGCGCGAGCCGCGCAACATCTGGGTGATGATCGGGGTGCCGGCGCTGATCGTCGCGCTCATCGGCACCATCGTCATGCTCTACGTGTCCGGGGTGCGCAGCCTGTCGACCGGCTTCTTCCCGCTGATGGGCATCGGCGCGTTCAGCATGCTGGCGTTCTCCGGGCGCTTCGGGCGGGCGCGCAAGATCACTTGGGGCGAGATGGAGAAGGGCCGTCGGCGCTACCTTCGCGACCTCGACTCGAACCGCGACGAAATCCAGTCTGCGGTATGCGCGCAGCGCGAATGGCAGAACGCGGTGCACTCGGACCCGCGCGGGCTGGGGGCGATCATCGGCGGCCCGCGGATGTGGGAGCGCGGCCGCGGTGACGTGGACTTCCTGGAGGTGCGCCTGGGCACCGGCGTGCAACACGCGCCCGACTCCGTGTTGTCGGTGACCTGGCCCGACATCGCCTCCGACGAGGAGCTCGAACCCGTCACCGGCCAGGCCCTGCGCGATTTCATCCTGGAACAGCGCAAGATTCGCGACATCGCGAAGGTGGTCAACCTGCGGTCGGCGCCGGGGTTCAGCTTCGTCGGCGAGGACCTGGACCGGCTGCGCTCGCTGATGCGCTCGGTGTTGTCGTCCCTGGCGGTGTTCCACAACCCGCGCGACCTGAAATTGATGGTGGTCACCCGCAATCCCGAGGTGTGGTCGTGGATGGTGTGGCTGCCACACAACCTGCACGACGAACTGTTTGATGCGTGCGGCTTTAGGCGCCTGGTATTCGCGACGCCGGAGGAGCTGGAGGAGACCCTCGGTGCCGAGCTGCACATGAAGGGAAAGCGCGGCGCCTGGACACCGCTGGCGGCGGCCAGCCCGACCGCGATGGGGTCGGCGCTCGAGACCGGAACCGACACCGTGGATCTGGGGCCGCACCTGGTGATCGTCGACGACAACACCGGCAGCCCCGACGCCTGGGAGAGCGTCGTGGGGCAGGTCGGCAAGGCGGGAATCACGTTGCTGCGCATCGCATCGCGCGTCGGCACTGGAGTGGGCTTCGCGCAGGACCAGGTCTTCGAGATGGGGGAGCGGCACCCCGCGGCGGGCAACGGTGAAGTCCGATTCGGCCGCAACGGCTTCGACGCCGACGGCGAAGACGGGCGCCCGGCCCCGCTGCTGCGGGTGCGCGGCAAGTTCTTCGCTCATGCCGACCAGCTGTCGATCCACCGCGCCTACCGGTACGCGCGGGCCATGGCGCGGTGGTCACCGACCAGCCGCAGCGAAATCGCCGATTCGACCGGCGGCGCCGCCGAGTTGTTGCGCGCGCTGGGCATCGTCGATCCGCGCGAATTGGACGTCGACCGGCTGTGGGCCGAGCGGCGCGGCCGCGGCGACGAGCGCTGGTGCGAGATCCCGGTCGGCGCGAAACCGACCGGGGAGCTGCAGAACATCATCATCCGCGCAAAGGACTTCGGCGGCTTCGGGTTTCACTCCGTGGTGATCGGCACCAGCGGATCGGGCAAGTCGGAGTTCTTCCTGTCGTTGGTCTACGGCATCGCGCTGACGCATTCACCGGAGACGTTCAACGTCATCTTCGTCGACATGAAGTTCGAGTCGGCGGCCCAGGACATCCTGGGCATCCCGCACGTTGTGGCCGCCCTGTCGAACCTGGGCAAGGACGAGCGGCACCTGGCCGAGCGCATGCGCCGTGTCATCGACGGCGAGATCAAGCAACGCTATGAGCTGTTCACGTCGGTCGGTGCCCGCGACGCCAACGACTACGAAGAGATCCGGCTCGCCGGCCGGGACCTGCCGCCGGTGCCGGTGCTGCTCGTGATCGTCGACGAGTACCTGGAACTCTTTGCCAATCACGAGAAGTGGATCAATTTGATCATCCACATCGGTCAGGAGGGCCGCGGCGCCAACGTGTTCTTCATGCTGGGCGGCCAGCGGCTGGACCTGTCGTCGCTGCAGAAGGTCAAGTCCAACATCGCGTTCCGGATCGCGCTGAGGGCGGAATCCGGTGACGACAGCCGCGAGGTGATCGGCTCGGACGCGGCCTACCACCTGCCGTCGAAGGAGAACGGTTTCGCGCTGCTCAAGGTCGGGCCACGCGACCTGGAGCCGTTCCGCTGCTTCTACCTCTCGGCCCCGTTCGTCGTGCCGAAGGCCAAGGAGGTGGCGACCACCGTCGACATGACGTTGACCAAGCCGCGGCTGTACAACTGGCAGTTCCAGCCGCTCGACGCATCGGACGCGGCGGCGCTGGAAGCGGCCGCCGCCGTGGACTCCGAGCCCGACGAATTCCTCTACCACGACGACGGTTTCAAGCGAAAGAAGATCGTCGACGTGCTGCGGGAATCGCTGCATGACGTTCCGCACCGGTCGCCGCGCCGCCCCTGGCTGGAGCCGCTGGAGGACCCCGAGCCCGTCGACACCCTGGTGGCGGCCTACCGGGGCAAGCCGTGGCACGTCGACTACGGCCAGAACCCGGGCCTGATGTTCCCGGTGGGCGTGATGGACATTCCCGAAGAGTCCAAGCAGATCGTGCACGCGGTCGACGCGCTGCGCAGCAATGTCATCGTGGTGGGGGCCAAGCAGCGCGGCAAGACCACCACGCTGATGACGCTGATGTGTTCGGCGGCAACGATGTACACCCCGTCGCGCGTCACGTTCTTCTGCATCGGCGGCGCGACGCTCGCCCAGGTGGCGTCCCTGCCGCACGTCACCGACATCGTGTCGCCCAAGGACGCCGAGGGCATCGAGCGGATCCTGAGCAGCATGGACGCGCTGATCGACGCGCGCGAGGACTCGTTCCGCCGACTCAAGATCGACCTCGACGGCTTCCGCGAGCGCCGGTTCGCGCCGGGCAGCGACGGGCTGGGCGGCACCGACCCCAACGACCCCTTCGGCGACGTGTTCGTCGTGGTCGACGACTATGACGACGTCTATTCGAAGGACACCGTCCTGGGCGATCGCATCATCTCGTTGAGCAGCCGCGGCCCCGAGTACGGTGTCCACGTGATGTGCAGCGCCGGTGGCTGGATTCACGGGCAGCGGCAGAGCCTGCTGCAAAACGCCACGGCCCGAATCCAATTGCGGCTGGCGGACCCGAGCGAAAGCCAGATGGGGCACTCGTCGCTCGAGTCGCGGGACGCCGCGCGGCGGACCCTGAACCGCCCGGGGTTCGGCCTGACGGACAGCCTGCACGAGCTGCGGGTCGGCGTCCCGGCGCTGTCCGACCCCGCCACCGGCGCGCTGGTGAGCATCGTCGACGTCGGCGCGCAAATCGCCGACGTGGCGGGCGTGACGAAACACGCCACACTGCAACGGCTTCCGCGGCGCGTGGAGCTGCGCGCGATCCTCGACTACGAGGCCGCGCATCCGCGCAAAGACGACCTGTCGATCGCCTTCGCCATCGGCGAGCGCCACGAGCTGGGGCCCGTTCCGCTCCGGCTGCAGGAAAGCCCGGGCTTGATGATCCTGGGCCGGCAGGGCTGCGGCAAGACCATGTCGCTGGTGTCCATCGGTGAGGCGATCATGAACCGGTTCGGCCCGGAGGAAGCGCAGCTGACCCTCATCGACCCGAAGACGGCCCCGCACGGCCTGCGGGACCTGAGCGGACCGGGCTACGTGCGCGCCTACGCCTACGACCAGGACGAGATCGACGAGGTGATAACCGCACTCGCGCAACAGGTCCTGCTGCCCCGGCTGCCTCCGAAGGGGTTGAGCCAGGAGGAGCTCCGCGCGCTCAAGCCGTGGGAAGGCGCCCGGCACTTCGTGCTGATCGACGATGTCCAAGACCTGCGCCCGGACCAAAGCTACCCGCCCAAACCCCCGGTGGGCGCGGCGTTGTGGAAGCTGATGGAGCGCGCCCGGCAGATAGGGCTGCACGTGTTCACCACCCGCAACAGCGCGAACTGGGCGACGCTGCAGATGGATCCGTGGATGCGGTTCCAGAACTCGGCGAAGGTGGCGCAGCTCTATATGGACAACGACCCGCAGAACCGGATCAACCGTGTGGTCCGCGCCCAGGCGTTGCCGCCGGGACGAGGCCTGCTGGTGAGCGTCGACGGCGACGTCGAGGGCGTTCTCGTGGGCATGCCGTCTACCGCCCCGCTCCCACAGCAGTAGCCGTCGGAACCGCCTGCGGTGCGGGTGTTTCCGCGGCGACGGCGGCCCGACGGGGTAGCGTTCGCGGCCACCAGAACCAGCGGCCCAGCAGCGCCACGATGGACGGCACGACGAACGCCCGCACGACCAGGGTGTCCAGCAACAGGCCGACCGCGATGGTGGTGCCGATCTGGGCGATGCTGAGCACACTGCTGCTCAGCAACGCCAGCATGGTGAGCCCGAAGACGATGCCGGCAACGGTCACCACCCCGCCCGTTCCGCCGAACGCGCGAATGATTCCCGTCTTCAGGCCCGCCGCGGCCTCCTGTTTGATGCGCAGCGCCAGCAGCAGGTTGTAGTCCGCGCCGACGGCGATCAGCGCGATGAATGCGATCGGGGCGACGGCCCAGTGCAGATCCTGGTGGAGGAGGTGTTGCCAGATCAGCACGCTGGCGCCGACGGCCGATGCGTACGAGGTGACAACGGTTCCGACGACGACCAGCCCCGCGACCGGGCTGCGCAACATCGTCGTGACGATCAAGAAGATGAGCACCAACGCGGCACCGACTAGCAGCTTGGTGTCCGCGGCGACGAAGCGCTGCAGATCGGCGGTCACCGGGCCGACCCCGGCGACGTCCACCTCCGTCGGGGTCAGGGTGCCCTCCTTGGTGGCCTCCTTGATGGCGGCGCGGACTTGGTCGGCCCGCCTGGCCCCGTCGCCACCCCACTCCGAGCCCTCGCCGTAGACCAGCAGGTACGCGGCCCGGCCGTTCTCTGACATCAGGTGGCGCAACGTCGCGGTATACCGCGGATCGGTCAGGGCCCGCTGCGGCATGTAGAAGTCGGCGGCCGCGCTGCCCTGAAATTGCGTCGCGATCTCGTTCAGGTAGTCGGTCATCTGGTGCATCTGGGGGCCTAGCGTTTCGGTCAGGCTCAGCAGCTCGTGCGTGGCCGAACGGGCCTGCCCCAAGGCATCTTTCATCGTCGTCACGCTTTGCGGCAGGCCGGCCATCGCCGCGGCGGCGGTGCTCGATCCGGCGGTCAGCTTCGCGGCGCCGTCGTTGAGGCGCGCCGACGTCTGCACAAGGCTATCGACGGGCTGGAGCACCCGGTCCACCGTCGAACAGATCGGATTGGCGGCGCAATCGGGGGTGCGCCCGACGAAGTCCCGCAACGGGTCGAGGTAGCCCGACACCGTGGTGACGTTGCGCTGCAACCCGTCCATCCCGGCGCGCATGTCGTCCGCGGCGCCGGACATGTCCGCCAATCCCGCGCTGCCGCCGCGCAAACCGTTCCCGAGGCCGTCGACCGCGAGTTGGGTCTGCGCCAGCGCGGCGTCGAGCTCGGAGACTCGCTGCAGGCGTCGGGTCAGCGAGTCCACGGTGTCACCGAACTGGCGGCCGAGCACGCCGGCCTGATAGCTCAGCGTCGCCTGTTCGGGCACCTTGCCGTCGGGCCGGCTGGCGGACTGGACCGCCCGCACACCCGGTACGGCCATGATGTGGCGCGTGATTCGCTCGATGGCGATCAGGCCGGCCGGGTTGCGCAGGTCGTGGTCGGCCTGGATCACGACGACGTCGGGCAACAGCGCGTTGGCCGCGAAATGCCGGTCGGCGCTGGCGTAGCCGCGGTTGGAATCGGTGGCCGATGGCGTGGCGGCGGGCTCGTTGAAACCGACCCGCATGCCGGCCAGCGGCAGCGCGACCAGCAGGGTCAGCCCTGCCGCGGTGACCAGGATGGGGCCGGGCCAGCGGGCCACGGCCGTGCCGACGCGCCGCCAGCGCCGCGCCGTTGTCGACGGCCGCGGTTCGAGATACCCGCGGCGGGTCGCCAGGCTCATCAGGGCGGGCGTCAGCGTCAGCGCCGTGACCATGGTCGCCAGAATGCCGATGGCGCAGGGCAAGCCGGCGCTGCGGAACGAGCCCACCTTGGCGAACACCAGGCACGCCAGTGCCACCGAGACGGTCAGCGCCGAACCGATCACGACCGGGGCGATGGAACGGTAGGCCTGCCGCAGCGCCTCCGCCGGCGCTACGCCGCGCCGCCGCCCCTCGTGGTAGCGGCCCACCAGGAAGATCGCGTAGTCGGTGCCGGCGCCCAGGGTCATGGCCGCCATCAGCGCCACCGAAAACAGCGACACCTCAACAACATTGGATTGCCCGAGCGCGGCGACGACGGCGCGCGCCAGGGCCAGGGCTAGGCCGACCGAGATCAGCGGGATGGCCGCCGCGACGGGCGACCGGTACACGACCAGCAGCAACAGCAGGATGAGACCGATGGTGGCGGCGGTGATCCCGAGCATCTGCCGATCGATCGCGGAGAATTCGTCGACGATGGTGGCGCCGGGCCCGGTGACATGGACGTGCAGGCCGGCCGGCGGGCCGAGTTTCGCGACGGTGGCGCGGACGGCGTTCACCGAGTCGCGCGCCTGGGCGGTGCCGAGCATGCCGGCGAGCCGCACCATGACGCTGCCGGCCCGCCCGTCCGAGCTTTGGGCCCCGGCCGCGGTGGCGGGCTGCGACCACAGATCGGTCACCGCGTACACGTGCCGCCGGTCGGACCCCAGCGCCGCCGTCATCGCGTCGTAGAACTGGCGATCACTCGGCGTGAGCGCCCGATCACGTTCCAGCACAACGTAAACGAAGTTGTTGCTGGGTGTCTGGTTGAACACCTGGGCGGCCCGGGTGGCGGCGACGGCGCTCGGCGCGTCGGTGGGCATGAAGGATCGCGCGTGCGAATCGACCACCCGCTCCAGTTGCGGCGCCGCCAGGTTGGCCGCCGCGGCCGCCAACACCCAAAGGCCAACGACCAGGATCGCGTAGCGACCGGTCAGCCGCGCGAGTATTCCGCTTTCCTCATGCAACGGTCTGCCGATCGCCGGTCGGACCGCCGAAGAGTCCCACGGCGACGTGCTCGCCCCGGGACAGCGAGCGGACCCGCAGCGAGCGCCGCGAGCCGATCCGCACCAGGGCATGCAGGCCCGGCTCGGCGGCCTCGAGCGCAGCCCGCACCTGTTCGGCCGGGACGCCCTCGTGCGCCGCCTGATCGAGTTTGGCCACCAGCATGGTGATCCAGCGCTGTCCCAGGGACAGCAGCAGCCCCTCCTGGTCGCCGAACAGGCGAGACACCTCGGATGAGTTGGCGGCCAACGTAAGCGCCGCCTCGGGATCGGTCTCGGCGGCTTTGATCATCTGGGCCATGAAGGCCATCCGGTCGTGCAGCAGTGTCCATGTCATGACTGAAACGCTAGGAAGGCGGCCGCCGGCCGCGCGTCGTGCCGAAGTGCAGTCTTTGCCTCCTACCACGGGCGGAGGCGCTAGCCGCCCACAGCATGATGTGGGCAGGTGGCGCGCTCTTTTAGGATTGGACGATGTTGCGTGCCGCAGCGGAATCCGTTCGCGAACAGTTCCGCCGCCGGGGCGAGCTGATTCCCGTCGGTCTCACCTGGGCGTCGTATCTGGCCGTCGATGTCAGCCATGTCGGCGGTGCGGTGATCGCGATCCTGCAGCGCCCCTCCGCCGATCTGCCAGTCGGGCTGGCCGCGTTCGGGTTGTCCATCGCGCCGACCTTGGTGTTCTTCTTCCTCAACACCAAGCTCAGCCCGGCGCTGATGTGGGCGACGTGGTCGACGGCCACCGCCATGATGCTGTTCGGGACGTCGACACCCATTCACGCCGACTTCGCCCCGGCGCTGCTGGTGCTGATGGTGTTGTCCATTGCGACACTTAGCTCCATCGCGGGCGGGCTCTTGGCCGGCGCATCGGCGGTCGCGCTGCTGCTGGCCGCCGCCGGGTTGCATCGCCTCGATGCGGTGGGGCTGTACCTGGCGTTCCTCGGGGCGGGGTGGCTGCTCGGTTACGTCATGCGGACCCAACGGTTGTTGCTGGCCGAACAGATCGAGGCGCAGAAGATGCTGGCCGAACACGCGGCCGCCGACGAGCGGCGGCGCATCGCGCGCGAGGTGCACGACGTCATCGCCCACTCGCTCAGCATCACCTTGCTGCACGTGACGGGCGCGCGTCGCGGACTGCAGGAGGACCGCGACGTCAACGACGCGATCGAGGCGCTCGAACAGGCCGAACGCCTGGGCCGGCAGGCGATGGCCGACATCCGGCGCACGGTGGGGCTGCTGGACAACTCACCGACCAGGGCCGCCCAGACCGCACCGGAGCCCGGTGTCGACGACGTCGGCGTCCTGGTCGCGGATTTTCAGCGCGCCGGCCTGGACGTCACGCTGCACATCGACGGCGCCATCGAACGCGTCTCGGCGGCGGTCGGGCTCGCGCTCTACCGCATCACCCAGGAATCGCTGGCCAACATCGCCAAGCACGCGCCCGACTCGAAATCGACTGTGGCGCTGAGCATCTCGGTGGCCTCCGCGAGGCTCACGGTGGACAACCGGCAGCCGGTGGCCATAGCCGCGCCACGATCCGCCGAGGGACGTGGGTTGCGCGGCATGCGCCAGCGCGTCGAGCTGCTGGGCGGGGCCATCGAGGCCGGCCCGACCGACACCGGATGGTCGGTGCGCGCCGACATACCCCTGCACGAGGGTGACGCGGGCTGGCGACCGTGGTGGTGCAAGGCGTGATCCCGGACGCGGCCGCGAACCACGAGATCACCGTCCTGCTCGTCGACGATCAGGATCTGGTGCGCTCGGGGCTGCGCCGAATCCTGCGGCGCAAGGACGGTTTCGTAATCGTCGCGGAATGCGCCGACGGCGACGAGGTGCCCGCGGCGGTGGCCGCGCACCGACCCGACGTCATCGTGATGGATCTGCGCATGCGCCGCGTCGACGGCATCGAGGCGACGCGCGGGCTCGGCGGCACCCCGCCGGTGTTGGCGCTGACCACATTCAACGAGGACGAGCTGTTGTCCGAGGCGCTGCGGGCCGGGGCGGCCGGGTTCGTGCTCAAGGACTCGTCCGCCGAGGAACTGATCCGCGCGGTGCGGGCCGTCGCCAGGGGCGACAGCTACCTGGATCCCGCGGTCACCGAGCGGGTGTTGACCACCTACCGCAAAGCCGCCCCCGGGCCCCGCGGCGCCGCGATCGCGGAGCTGACCACCCGCGAACTCGACGTGCTGACATTGATCGGCCGGGGCCTCTCCAACGCCGAGATCGCGGACGAGCTTTGCATTTCGGGAGTCACCGTCAAGAGCCACATCGGCCGGATCTTCGGAAAACTGGACCTGCGCGACCGCGCGGCGGCGATCGTGTACGCCTACGACAATGGCATCGTCGTCCCGCGCTGAGCCGGCCCCTGGGCTACAGCGGAGCCGCCTGCTCCGCCAGGTTGAGCATGACGTACGCCATGCACATGAGGAAGTTCAACACCACCAGGACCAGCCCGGCGAACAGCATCGACCGGGCGCCCTGTCGCTTCAGCCGCTTGTATCGGGCGGCGCGCGTTTCGCGGTCGAACTGCAGCGCGATCAGCGCGAAATGGACGTCCACCACTTCATGAGCGGCCAGGGGCGCCCCCGCCAGCATCTCTCGCACGCGGTCGGGCGCGGTGCGCACGCCGACGCGCGCGAAGTTGTGGCACATTCGGCGCGCGCGTCTTCGCGCGAGTGGTTGATATCGCATCTGTAGCTGATGCGCGAGTTGCCCTCGGTCGTCCCCCCACGGGTTTGACGGGGTCATCACGAAAGGGATTCTAAATCGCATCGGGCCGATTACGGCGTGTCTACACCAATCAAGTGGGGTCCGACTGATTCGTCACGCCGCCGGTCATCCGCTCGGACTGGGGTAGGTCCAGATAACGCTCCAAGTTGCGGTGGGTGTTGATCACGCGCCGCTCCTCGTTGGACAGCACCAAGTGGGTGAAACCCGGTTGATGCATGCCGCGCTGCAGACCCGCGAGCACCCGGATGTCCTGGGTGAGCACCACGCCGGGCTCGGCCTCACCGGCGGTCACCCGGACGTCGGTCGGCTTGGAGAGCGCCGCGCCCGGCGGCATCCGCGTCATCAGGAACATCACCAGCTCGCCATGGTCGGGATCGTGGCCGGGCCGCGAGCACATGATCGTGAGGTGGTCGGCGTTGGTCAGCAGCGTCATGTTGGGGAAGACGTTGTACTGGTGCAGCCGGGTGATCCGGTCGGTGTCCGCCCAATCGAGGTCCACCCCGCGACTGGCGGCGAACGCGCGGGTGTGTGCGGCGATCAGGTCCTGGACCGTATGCCCGGGCTCGCGTGCGTCGGCGGGGAAGGGGGTGCCTTCGGCGGCGCCCATCAGCGCGCCCTGCGTGTAAACGTAAGCGTCCCAGACCTCTTCGTCGCTCAGCGCGCCCTCGAAGCGGGGGCTCGGCACGCCGTACGGTTGGTCCGATTTGCCGGTGTGGCCCCAGATCCGTTGTGGCGCATGGATGTCGTCGACGCAGCGCAGCAATTCCGGGTGCAGCGTCTGGATGTGGTAGGTCTCGCTGTAGCCGTCGGCGATCGTCTTCCAGTTGGCCTCGACTTCGACGGTCAGCGTGGCGTAGCAGCGGAAGTCGCCGAGCCGGCACCAGGCGATGTCGTCGGGTACCGCCTCCAGGTAGTCGAGCAGCGGCATCGCGTCGAGGTCCAGATTGACGAAGACGAGTCCCTCCCAGGTGTCCACCCGCACCGGCACCAGCGGGAAGTCGGACATCTTGAGCGAGCCGAAGCCCTTGCGGTTGGGCACCCGCTTGAGCGTTCCTCCCAGGTCCCAGGTCCACCCGTGATAGCCACACTTGAGCTCGCGCAGCCCCGAGCCCGAGCCCACGCACACCGAGTTGCCGCGGTGGCGGCAGGCGTTCTGGAAGGCGCGCAGCACTCCGTCGTCGCCGCGAACGATCAGCACCCCGTACGGTCCGCACCGGTACTCGAAGTAATCGCCCGGCTCGGCGACATGGTCGACCATGCAGGCGAGTTGCCAAACCTTCGGCCACATTCGCTCGACCTCGAGCGCGGCGAAGGCGGGCGAGTAGTACCGCTGCGCCGGCACCAGCGTCGGGCTTTCCGGCGGAGTGCCGATCGCGTCCTCTTGGACGTTCGAACGGGTGCGGGCCGGGTTGCCGGGTGGCGCGGTCATGCCGGAGGCCTAGCGCGCTCCGCGCACCAACCGGCCGGGGCGGGCCCCGGTGTCGACGTCGTCGCGCCGGGTCACGGTTCCGCTGACGATGGTGGCCGCATAACCGCTGGCGCCCTGCAGGATTCGGTTGCCGCCGGCGGGCAGGTCGAAGGCCATCGCCGCGGGATGCAGCGTCAGGGCGTCCATGTCGATCACATTGATGTCGGCCTTCTTGCCCGGCTCGATGGTGCCGCGGTCGGTGAGGCCGAACAGGTGCGCGGTGTCGCGGGACTGCTTGCGGATCACGTACTCCAGCGACAGCTTGTCGCCCCGGCGCCGGTCGCGCGCCCAGTGCGTCAGCAGGAACGTGGGATACGAAGCGTCGCAAATCATTCCGCAGTGGGCGCCGCCGTCGGACAGCCCGAGCACGCCGGCGGGGTGCAGCAGCATCTCCCGAATCGCGTCGCAGTTGCCGTCGGCATAGTTGAACAGCGGCAGCATCAGCATCGCCGTCGCGTCCCGTTCGAGCATGAGGTCGTACAGCGTCGACAGCGGGTCCTCGCCGCGGGCCTTGGCGATCGCCGCGACGGTGCGGTCGGCGGTGGGCTCGTAGTCGGGTGGGTCGCCCAGCGCGTAGAGCCGCCCGAGCGAGTGCTGCACCAGGGCGAACATGCCGTCGAACAACAGCGTCGGGTCGGCGGGCAGGTCCTCGTCGGCCAGGATGGCGGCCTTCACCGCGGGATCGGCCAGCCGCTGCGCGAGTTCCTCCCGGCTGCACTCGGCCGCCAGCCGGCGGTAGGTGGGGCGGTGGCTGAAGCCGTGGTGGCCCTGGAATCCGATCATCATGCCGAACGGGCGCGCCGCGACCTGTGGGTACAACCGGGCGCCGTCGGCGTGCGCGTCCGCCGAGAGGTCCAGCATCTCGCGCCACAGCTTCGGGTCGGCGTCCACCTGAATGAGCGCGAACGACACCGGCCGGTCGATCTCGGCGCTCAACCGCCGCATCCAGTCCAGCTCCTTCTTGGGCGCGACGATGTCCTCGCCCGCGGATCCCTGCGGGGCCAGCTCGAACACCGCCTGGCCGCCCGCGGCCATGGCCCGCCCCAGGCCGAACAGCTCGTCCTCGGCCGCGTAGGTGCCCGGCACCGGTTCGCCGTCCATGGCGCGGTGCCCCATCGTGCGCGACGTCGAGAAGCCGAGCGCGCCGGCCTCGATCGCCTCTCGGACCAGCCGGCCCATCGCCTCGATGTCCGCAGGGGTGGCCGGCTCGTTGCGGGCGCCGCGCTCGCCCATCGCGTAGGCGCGGATGGCGCCGTGGGCGACCTGGCTGCCCACGTCGATCGCGAACTTGTGCTTGCCGATCGCATCGAGGTACTCGGGGTAGGTCTCCCAGCCCCAGGTGATGCCCTCGGTGAGCGCGGTGCCGGGGATGTCCTCGACGCCCTCCATCAACTCGATCAGCCACTGCTCGGTGCCGGGCCGCACCGGGGCGAAGCCCACGCCGCAGTTGCCGGTCACGATCGTGGTGACGCCATGACCGCTCGACGGCTCGAGCAGGCTGTCCCAGCTGACCTGGCCGTCGTAATGGGTGTGGATGTCAACGAAGCCGGGGGCGACCACACGCCCTGTCGCATCGATGGTTTCGGCCGCCTCGCCCGCCATCGCGGGGTCGCCGGGGCCGCGCCGGACGACGTCGACGATCTTGCCGTCCTTGATGCCGACGTCGGCGCGATAGCGCTCCGCGCCGGTGCCGTCGACGACGGTGCCGCCGGTGATCTTCAGATCGAACATCAGACTCTCCTTGCCGCGATGGGCGGAAGACGCACAAGACCCGCAGCATTACGCTACGGGAAGTAGCGTAACTCGTGCGGGCGTCATCGCAATAGGTTCGGCCCAAACTCGTTCCGTCAGAGGGAACCCTTCAGCGCCGCGACCGTTTCCAGATCGTCGAGCGCCGCGACGCCGCGCCGCAGCCCCTCCATCGCGATGCCCTCGAGCTGCATGCCGCCCATCCCGGCGGTGATCAGGGGCGCCACGTAGGCGTACAGCGCGCCCTGCCGGAACCGTCGCCACAAGTCGTCGCGGTTCAGTTCGGGTCCGCCCGCCGCCGCGAGCCCGCGGCGGTAGTCGTCGAGCAGCTCGCGCTGGGTCGTTCGGCGATCTTCGGGGGTGAGGCTGGTGATCAGCGTGTAGGCCAGCTCCCGGGACGGGTGCCCGCGCCGCACGGCCTGCCAGTCCAGCAGTCCGGCCTTGCCCCCGTGGAAGTACATGTTCCCGGGGTGGGCGTCGCCGTGCATGACGGTGTGCGGGGGAGAGTCGATGAGCGCCGCCACGGCGCGGTAGTTGTCGGCGATGAAACGGCCATTGTCGACGGGGATGTCGGTGCGCCCGGCGAGGCGCTTGATCGAGGCGTGCATCAGCGAACCGGTCAGCAACGAGGTGACGTCACCGGAGGGCGTGTAGAGCCAGCCCAGCGGGCCGCGGCCGTCCCGGGGGAGTCGGTTCCAAAATGTCGCGTGCAAGTCGGCCAGCAACTCGACGATCAAGCTGGCCTGGTCGGGCGACAGCGGGTGCAGGGTGTCCGGGAATTCGCACGACTCGACCGGCAGGTCTTCCAGCACCACCAGGTAGCGGCCGGTCCAGGGATCGAACGCCGCGCCATAGGCATGCGGGGCGCCGACCACCTGGGGCGCGAGCTGGTTGTAGAACCGCACTTCCGTCTGGCCGAGCCGGCCCAGTTCGCCCATCAGCCGGGTGGCCGCGGTCGTGGCCGCGAGCTTGATGAACACCGAGTCGGGGACGTTCTTCCCGGTCAGCACCAACCGCGCCCGCGACGATGTCCCGGCGCCGCTGCCGAGCACCCGGACGGATTTGACGGTGGTGCGCATGACTCTGGAGAGCACCGCCGCGTCGACGTCCTGCACCCGGCGTGGCAACCCGACGAGGCCGCCGACCGCCGCGTCGGCGGCCAGCCGACCCACCCCGCGGCCCAGGTGCGCGGCCAGCCCGAAGGCCGAAAGGGCTTGGGACACGGGGTTGTTCATGCGTTCGCTTCTCGGTGGGGGACATGGCACCCGCACCGCGAGCCGGGGGGACGTCGCGGCACGGGGTCAGGCAAAAGTACCTGAACGTCCGGACATCAGACAATCCGGCGTTATTGTCTGACTTCCGGCACCAGGGCACGCACCACGAACTGCTCGACGAACGCGCGTTTGTCGGCGGCGGGGCGGAACCGCCACGATGGCGCCAGCAGGAACAGCGTGGTGGCGTGCAGCCACTGCACCACCGACCGCGGATCGAGGTCGGCGTGTAGGCGACCCGCCGACTGCCACCGCTGCAGCAACGGTTGGTAGTGCCGCAACAGCGTCTCCACGATGGGCTCGGAACCCTTCTCCAGGGCCGTCGCCACGGCGGTGCTCTCGGCGGCGAACAGCGCCTCGTTCAGTGGGTCGCCGTTCACCGACTCGGCGCGGGCCAGCACCATCTCGGGAACCGCGCGCACCGGATCGTCCGGATCGGCCAGCGAGCGCACCAGCTCGCCCAGGGCGTGGTCGACCCGCGCCAGGATCAGCCCCAGCAGGACGTCGTCGCGGCCCGGGAAGTACCGGTACACCGTGGACCGGGACACGCCCGCCGCGTCGGCCACCTCGCCCATCCGGAACTGCGTGTTGCCGCGATGCACGATGCACCGGCCCGCCGCGTCCAGGATGCGCCGGCGGGCCTCGTCGTCATCGAGGATCGCGCGGTCGTCGCCCCACCAGCGGCTCGGCTGCATGGCGCAGATGTTACGGGACCCGTTGTGGAAAACCACGAATTGCATTGCGAATCAAGCGGATCCTCAAAGCGGATCAGCCGGGCTTACGCGCCGGGCCGGCGGGTGAGATCGGTCCACGTCAACGCGACGCGGGTCCCGTGCGGCGTGCGGTCGATGGTCACATCGTCGGCGAGCGCCTCCATCAGCGGGATGCCGCGTCCGCGGAGTTGCTGCTGGTAGTGCGGCGGGAGCTGCTGGCGCCAGCGGCCGCGATCGTCGACCGTGACGGCCAGGGTGTCGGACCGGCGGTCGTAGGCCGCTGTGACGTCCAGGGTTCCGGGCTTAGACGCGTCGCAGTAGGCGAACTCCGCGGCGTTGGCGATGGCTTCGTTTACCGCCAGCAGAACGTCGCTGAAGCGGTCGGTATCGAGGGTGAAGTGCGTTTCGAGCCAGACGCCGAACTCGGCTCGAGCGCGAGCGGCGCTGCGGGGGTCGGCGGCGACCCTGCTCCGTACGAAACGGGATCGGTCGTCGCTGATTGACACATCGTGCGGCTGGTGATCAGAGCGCCCCATCGTTCCCAGCTGTGCCCCCATCTCGAGGTTCACCCACCAGCGATGCCGCTCAGCGCGTCGTCGAGCGAGCTGTAGAGCGCAAGCACGCTGTCGATTCCCATCAGTTTGATCGGCCTGCTCGTCGCCGAGCCGTTGGCGACCACCGCGAATTGGGTCGGCGGCTCGGTCTCGGCCTGCGCCGTGACCAGGACCGTCATCCCGGCCGACGCCAAGAAGTCCACTTTGGTGAGGTCAACGATGAGCGCGGCGGGCTTGGCGCCCAGCGCGGTCTGGATCGCTTCGGCCAGGTGCGGGGAGCTGAGCATGTCCACCTCACCCGAGACGGTGAGCACGACAGCCTGATCTACCTGTTGTTTTCCCACCGAGAAAGCGGTCGGATCTATCGGATCGCCAGTTAGTTCGCCCATGGTCTATCACTCACAATCGGTCCCCCGTAGGAAGACTGCTAGCTCTCAAAATAGCCGCTGCCAAGCCGGGGGCTGCTTGTTCAACCCCGCGGAAATCGCTTGCCCGTCGGAGGAGACACACCCCGACCATCTGCGCGCAAGCTACAGATGCAGCCGCAAGTTGTTTATTCGATGGTATGACACGCGGGGAACCACACCCAAAACGAGTGAACGAATCGGCGCCCGGTGACGTCCTGTGAGTGTGTGCGAGCCTCACCGCAGAAGTTGCGCCGGGCGTCGGCCCATGCGTGAATTACCCCCACCGGATTCCGGTCCAGCCCAGGCCCCCTGGCCTGCACAAACCCCGAAGGGTGGTGGTCGTGGAGCCCGGTGACGGCGGTGGCGAACAGGGCGATCCGCCCGGCGAGCCCGCCCGGCCCCTCGCCGACGCGTTGACGCGGCGGCGCGCCTTGCTCGGCATGGGTGCCGTGGCCGGCGTCGCCGCGGCGGATGTGGGTGGGTTCGCCTATGCCGGTGGCTGGCTGCGGCCGGGCGCGCTGACACCACCCCGGTTCACCGACCGGTTCGAACACGTCTACGGACGTCACGACGGTTTTCGCCGGAATCACGCGAAGGGGCTCAGCGCGGTCGGGACGTTCGCCAGCAGCGGGGCGGGGGCGGCGGTCTGCCGGGCGGCGGTCTTCGGAGCGGGAACCGTGCCGGTGATCGGCCGGTTCTCCCTATCGGGCGGTCTGCCGGATCAGGCGGACGCGGCCGCCACGGTGCGGGGCCTCGGCCTGCTCTTCCAGGGCCCCGGCGGCCAGCAATGGCGCACGGCGATGATCAACATCCCCGTCTTCCCGGACAGCACGCCCAAGGGGTTCTACGACCGGCTGCTCGCCTCCCGGCCCGTGCCCGAGACCGGCAAGCCCGACCCGGAGAAGATGGCCGCATTCCTCGGCCGCCATCCCGAGACCGTCGCGGCCATGAAGCTGATCAAGCAGGCCACGCCCAGCGCGGGGTTCGCCGACAGCCCCTTTCACGGGCTGAACGCCTTCCTGTTCACCAACGGCGCCGGAGCGACCGTCCCGGTGCGCTGGGCCGCCGTCCCGCAGCAAGCGGCGGGCGTGCCGGCGCCGTCCCCGGGCAAGGACTACCTGTTCGACGACCTCATCCGCGCGCTCGCGCAGCGGCCGCTGAGCTGGCGGCTGCTGCTCACCATCGGCGAGCCGGGCGACCCGACCCACGACGCCACGAAACCCTGGCCGGCGTCGCGCCGCACCGTCGACGCCGGCACCATCACCATCACGGCCGTGCAGACGGAGGCGCCCGGCAACGCCCGCGATATCAACTTCGACCCGCTGGTCCTGCCCGACGGTATCGCCGCCTCCGACGACCCGTTGCTCGCCGCGAGGTCGGCGGTCTACGCCCGTTCGTTCACCCGCCGCGCCGAGGAGCCGAAAACGCCCAGCGAAGTCGACGTCTCTCGGGTGCTGCGGTGAAGGAAAGCCCGGCCGCGGCCCGGTTCGCGCTGCCGTCCCGGCTGCTGCACTGGCTGATGGCGCCGATGGTGATCGCGCAACTGCTCATCGGCGTCACCATGGTCGCGGCGCTCAGCTACTACCCGCTGCTGCTGGCCATTCACCGGCCGCTCGGCGTGCTGATCCTGGTAATCGCCGTGGTGCGGCTGGCGAACCGGCTCACCCACCGGCCGCCGCCGTTTCTGGCCACGATGGGCCGCGCCGAGCGGCGCATCGCGACGTGGTCCGAATACCTGCTCTACGCCCTGCTGCTGGTGCAACCCCTCACCGGCTGGGCCATGCTGTCGGCCGCGCGGTTCCCGGTCACGCTGGCGGGTCCGCTGCGGCTGCCCGGCATCGCGCCGCACCGCATCGACGTCTTCGCGGTGCTGCGCGAGTGCCACGGCGCCTTCGCATTCCTGCTGTTCCTCACGTTCACCGCGCACATGTGCGCCGTGCTCTTTCACACGCTGGTTCTGCGCGACGGGCTCCTTGATCGCATGGCGCTGTGCCGCGCCAGGCCCGACCCCCCGCGGCCGCACCAAGCCGAGGTGTGACGACCGGCCTCCCCGGGGCTCTGACCGGCCGAATATGATCGGCACGATCATCGCAGGGGTGCGCAGCACCGTAGGCGCCGTGACCGCACGGGACCACAAGGGAGTGGAGGACGTCCATGCCGAACGAGAAGCAGGCGGACCGGATGACGTCGGGGAAGGGATTCATCGCGGCGCTCGACCAAAGCGGCGGCTCGACGCCGAAGGCGCTACGCCTCTACGGCATCGAGGACGACGCGTACTCCTCCGAAGAGGAGATGTTCGACCTCATTCACCAGATGCGATCGCGGATCATCACGTCGCCGGCGTTCACTGGGGACCGGGTGCTGGCCGCCATCCTCTTCGAGCAGACCATGGACCGTGAGATCGAGGGCAAGCCGTCGACCACCTACCTGTGGGAGACCAAGGGCGTGGTGCCCATCCTCAAGATCGACAAGGGCCTGGCCGACGCGTCCGACGACGTGCAACTGATGAAGCCGATCCCGGGACTGGACGAGTTGCTGGAGCGCGCCGTGAGCAAGGGCGTCTTCGGCACCAAGGAACGGTCGGTGATCGGCGGCGCCAACGCCGAGGGCATCGCCGCCGTGGTCGCCCAGCAATTCGAGCTGGCCCATCAGGTGCTCTCGCACGGCCTGGTGCCCATCATCGAGCCCGAGGTCACCATCTCGATCTCGGACAAGGCCGACGCCGAGGCCATCCTGCGCGACGAGATCACCAAGCAGCTCGAGAACGTGCCCGAGGGTCAGCGCGTGATGCTCAAGCTGAGCCTGCCCAGTGAGGTCAACTTCTACCGCCCGCTGATCGAGCACCCGAAGGTGATGCGCGTGGTGGCCCTGTCCGGCGGCTACTCCCGCGAGGAAGCCAACGAGCTGCTGGCGAAGAACACGGGCCTGATCGCCAGCTTCAGCCGCGCGCTCACCGAGGGACTCACGGTCGACCAGTCCGACGAGCAGTTCAACGCCACGCTGGACAAGGCGATCCAGTCGATCTACGACGCCTCGGTCGCCGGCTGACCCGACCCGTGGGGGCGAGCCGCGTTCGCGATCGCCGCTAGTAGCGGTGGTCGGCCATCCGCGGCGGTCCCTCGTCGGCGTCATCGTCCGACACCACCGCCGGCACCATCTCGCTGGTCACCAGCCCGTCGTCGCGGGTCAATTCGTCTATCACGGCGAAGGATTCGGCGACGTTGGCCGGGGTGTCGACGACGATCGTGACCACGGGGACGCGGCGGCGTAGCGAGAACCACTTGTCACCGTGCGGTTGATGGTCCCCGTGGTATCCCCAAATGCCCCGCACCACCGTCGCCCCGTCGGGCGCGTCCCGCTGACGGAGCCGCTGCACGATCGCGCGGTGAATCGGCACCCCGCCGTGAAGTGCCGACTCCGACGTGTAGACGGTCAGCTTCTGAAACAGCGGCAAACCGCGTTCGTCGACCCCGGGCAGGGCGTGTGGCCGCTCGAGAAGTTCGCCGTCGCGTTTGCACACGCGCACCCGCTCGAGCGTGAACATGGGGCGCCGGAGCAGCCCCGCCAGTTCCGGCAGCACGCCGCCGATGCGCTCGCCCGAGCCGACGGCGACGATCATCATCGGCACGTTGGCGTTGCGGCCGAAGAAGCGGGCCCGGTGCCGCCGCCCGTCCGTGACGCCGTCCACCGCCAGCAGGACCGACGCACCGGCTATCCGGCGGCGATGCAACAGGTCGCAGATGGCGACATACGCCGGGGTGCCGTTGACGCGTTCCTTGCGGCCGACGTAGACGGTCAACTTGACGGCTTCGCGCAATTCGTCGGGGAGCTCCGGCGGCCCCGGGACGGCCCCGTCCCCGCGGAATAGCCGGGCCCGCTCCAACGTGACCAGGCCGCGCTGCTTGATGGCGAGCACCGGGTCCAGCAAGGCCTCGATCTTCGCCCGGGTGTCCACGGCCACGATCGCGACGGGTGGATCCTCGGACAAGGTCAGTGATTCGTCGGTTCGCAGGTGCCGCCCGGAGCCGAAGCCGCCGATGCCGCGCAGCACCACGCCGCAGGCGATGCGATGCCGCGCGTAGAGGTCGAGCAGCACGTCGGAGACGAAGCCGTCGTCGGTTCGACGCCGCTCGGCCAGATAGGTGGTGAGCTTCAGGCAGTCTTCGTCCATGGCCGCTCCTGTCGCGTTGCGGCGATCCTACTCGGTCGCAGACCCCAAGCGTCGCAACGGTGTTCGACGGCGACGCGGTCAGCGCAGCGTCTCGGTGGGGACCGCGTAGCGGTCCTGGTAGGCGCGCACCCGCTCCCGCACCTCGCCCTCCCGCAGCCCGGTGTCGGACCAGGTGTAGCGGCCGCGGCCGCCGTCGCCGGGATGGGCCGCGAGGAACGCGCGCATCTTCTGCTCGGCATCGGGGCGCAGGTCGCGGTCCAGCCGTTGGTAGATGTCCTTGATCGTGGTCCACGGATCGTTGATGAAGTCGCTGTATTGCACGTCGATCACGCGGTCCGCCGGCACCGCCCCGCTGTCGCGCAGGGCCATCTCGCGCTCCAGGCCGACGACGATCTCCTCGTAGGACTGGCCCGCGCATTCGGCGATGCTGGACTCGTCGCTGCACATCCGGCGCAGGTGGTGGGTCAGGGCGGCGATCGACGAGATGACGTTGAGCGGGTCGCGATGGGTCTGCACGATCAACGCGTCCGGGTACTCGGCCAGCAGCGTGTCGAGCTGCCACAGGTGCGCCGGAGATTTCAGCAGCCACTGGCCCGGCACGCCGGATTGCAAGTGCTGCAGGAAGATTCGATGGTAACGGTAGGCACCCGCGTGGTCCGCCTCGTAGAGCAGCCAGCGGTAGTAGCTGGGCAGGCGGTACTGCACGGTGAAGATCATGCTGACGAATTCGCCGGCGGTGATGCGGACGCACTCCTGCCCGACGAGGGCGCCCATCGGATGAAATGCGAGGAACCCCGGCATGATCTGTTCGGACAGGTCGATGCTGGCCTGGGCCTGCGCGATGCGCGGGTCGTCGTGGTAGGTATCCGGTTGCGGCACCGGGCAGGGCTCGTCGACCTCCCACGTGAGCGGGGCGCGCAGCTCGGGGTCCTGGGCGAGCAGGTCATAGAGGATGGTGGTTCCGGTGCGGGGCTGGCCGACGATGAATATCGGCGCCGCAATCGGTTTGGTGGCGATCTCGGGATGTTGCTTGCGCCAGGCGATCACGCCCAAACGATTCTTCAGCGCGCGCATGATGTCGAGGTGGGCGACCTCCACGCCGATGTCCGACAGCCGCGCGTCGTTGATCAGCCCGTCGGTGAGGCGGTGCAGTCCCGGCCGCCAGCCCTCGGCGCCGAAGTCGTCGCTGCCCACCTCCTCGCAGGCGGCGGCGATCAGCCGTTCGGGGGCGAATCGGTCCTGCAGCGTCATGCCGGCTCCTCACATCGGCGCACCGAGACCACCACGTCCGGCGGGCTGGGGTTGTCGAGCCAGCGCAGGGTGACGAAGCCACGGTGCCGTCCGCCGGTGTCCAGCCAGTGGCCGACGCCGAAATCCTTGCCGGAGACCGCGATTCGAACGCGGCCGTCGGCATCGGGGGTCACGCCACGGTTGGTCACCGAGCTGTGCCGGGCGCGGGGTTCCAGGCATTCGTGCCAGATGTTCTCCAGCGTGACGTTCCAGTAGCGGGTGTCGGGGGGCGCGATGTCGAGCAGCAGGGCCTCGTCACCTTCGAGCCGGTAGGTCCCGATCATGTACAGGTTGTCGGGGGTGGTGTCGGCGGCGCCGAGGTTGGCGGCCTCCGCCGTGAGCAGTGTGTTCGGCGTGTCGAGCAGTTCGGGCTTGATGGTGCGGTGCAGCGTCGCCAGCTTCATCAGTGACCAGGCCATCGCGGTGAACTGGTCGGCCAGCTCGCCGTCGGTCAGCGGCGTCAGGGGCCCGGCGTCGAGCGCCTCGATGCGCAGCGTGGCGAGCTGTTCGCGCGCGCGATCACCGATGTACTCGCGGACCACCACCGACGAGGCGTCGTCGGGAATCTTCACCCACTGCGCGCCGGCGAGGTCGGCGGGTTCGTCCGCCGACAGCACGAGCGCGAATTCGCCCGCGCGCAGCGCCAAATCGACGTCGCTGACGTAGCCGGCCATGCGGCGCGGCGTGAGTCCGGTTCCGGCCAGGATCTGCAGCCCGAGGTAGGCGCTGCTGCCCCGCGAGCCGGTGATCCGGTAGCCGCGGTCGCCCCGGATCATCGCCAGGTAGTAGTTGCCGTCCGGATTCGGACCGCCGATCATGCGGTTCTCCGAACACATATCGAAGAATGAGGGCCGCTCCGGGTCGGCCTCCACCGACATCTGCGCGCAGAGGGAGGAGACGCGCGCGATCAGGCGCAGCCCCTCGAGCAGTTCCCGCTCGGACTCGGCGTCCTCGGCCACGATCTTGGTGACGTCCGCGACCATCTGCTGGAAGAACTGCCACGCGGCCCGCGCGTCGGGGGCCACCTGAGCGGACGAATCGGGGTCTTGAGACATCGTCTCATGCTAAGACTATGTCTTACGCTTTAGGGGTCGATTCGCGGAAAAGGGTGGGGAATGGCTGTCACGACGTCGTTGGCCGAGCGGAAGCGCACGGCGATGCGCCAGCGCATCGCCGCCGCCGCCGCTGCGCTGGTCGCCGAGCGCGGGCTGGCCGGCACGACGGTGGAGCGCATCGCCGATGCGGCCGACATCGGGCGGGCGACCTTCTTCCGCTATTTCAATTCCAAGGAAGACGCCGTCGCCGAGGGCATGACCGTCCACTGGCTCAACCGCATCACCGCCGCCCTGGCCGCCCAGCCCAAAGACCTGAGCGCCACCGACGCGGTCGTCGGCGCGTTCGGGGAGCTGGCCGGCGGGTTCGCCGACATCGAGGACCAGATTCGCGAATTAGCCACCCTGACAAGGTCTTCCGAGACATTGGACGCGTGGACACTGCACATCTATGTGCGCTACGAGCTGGCGATCGCCGAGCTCATCGCGCCGCGGTTGCCGCGACTGGCGCCGCAGGACCCCAGGCCGCGCCTGATCGGTGCGCTGGCCATGGCGACCGTGCGCATCGCCCTCGACGATTGGCTGAGCCACGGGGGATCCCTGCCGGATCGCGTGAGCAAGGGCCTGGCCGCCGTGACGATCGGACAGCCGCGGCAGTAGCAGTATTGGGGACCAATGTCCCTGTCGTGATGCCCGTCGCGCCGGTAACTTCCTGTGTGCCTTGGTGATTCGAGCATTTAGCGTTACGCCGACGTTAACACTGTGTGGCCGTCAAGCCACAGAATGGGGAGCTCCAGTGTCTGGTCAGCGTGTGGTCGGCCAATCGATCCCCAGCACCCGGGAATCTGCCGACACCGATGTCAAGCGGCGACTGGCGGCGTTGCTCGAGCAGATCGACGGCCTGCTGACCAGCCTGCGGGACGCGGAGCGTTCCTGGGCGGCGTGGCTTCCGGCCATTGCATCGGAACACCGGGCGAGCGCACGAAACCTCGTGCATTACTGGGCGATTCGCCAGTTCGACCTACGCGAATTGCAGGCGAGCCTGGCGGACTTCGGCCTGTCGTCGTTGGGTCGCAGCGAAGCGCACGTCCAGGCCACACTCGCCGCGGTCCGTGCCGCCGTCGCCGCCATCGCGGACGGGAACTGGCAGCCGCCGCCACCGTCGGCGGTGCCGATCGAGCAGGGGCAGACGATGTTGCGGCAACGCACGGTGGAGTTGCTTGGGCCGCGGCCGGCGCATCGCATGACGCGCATCATGGTCACGCTGCCGTCGCAGGCCGCGACCGACGCGGAGTTGGTGCGCGAGTTGGTGCGGCGGGGGATGAACATCGCGCGCATCAACTGCGCCCACGACGACGTGCGGGCCTGGCGGGCCATGGCCCGCCATGTCCGGGACGCGGCCTCCAGCGCCGGCACGACCTGCTTGGTGGCGATGGATTTGGCGGGGCCCAAGCTGCGGACCGGGCCGCTGGAGCCGGGTCCTCGCGTGCTGAAGCTGCGTCCGCGCCGGGATGATCTCGGCCGGGTCGTCGCGCCGGCACGGGCGTGGCTGACGTCGACCGAGGCGCCGTCGCACCCACCCGAACCCGGGATGGCGGTGGTTACGGTGCCGGCGCCGTGGCTGGCCAACCGCGGGGCGGGCGACGTGCTGGCGCTGCGGGACGCCCGTGGATCCCGGCGGCGACTCGTTCTGGAGGCTGCCCCGGGTGGATTCGTGGTCACCACCAGGCGGACGACCTACCTGGTGAGCGGGACGGTGCTGCGCGCCGAAAACACCGATGACGCAACGGAAGTGGGCCCGCTTCCGGAGAAGGAGCGCAGCCTGTCGGTGCGCGCCGGAGACCTGCTGGAATTGACCCGCGACTGTTCACCGGCGCCGACCGATGGCCACCCCCGGATCGGATGCACGTTGGCGGAGGCGTTCGTCCATGCCCGGCCGGGTGACGCCGTCCACTTCGACGACGGCAAGATCGGCGGCCGGGTGGTGTCGGTCGCCCGCGAGGCGCTCACCGTGCGCATCGACCGTCCGGAGCAGGGGGAGGCCCGCCTCAAGGCGGGGAAGGGCATCAACATGCCCGACACCGATCTGCCGATATCGGCGCTCACGGCCCGCGATGTCGCCGACCTCGCCGCCGTGGTGGAACTGGCGGATCTGGTGGACATGTCGTTCGTTCGCAATCCGGCCGATGTCGAGCGGTTGCTCGACGAACTCGATCGGCTCGACGGGCACCGGTTGGGCGTCGTGCTCAAGATCGAAACCCGGCGCGCGTTCGAAGACCTGCCGCAGCTGTTGCTCACCGCGATGCGCCGGCCCCGGGTCGGGGTGATGATCGCTCGGGGGGATCTGGCGGTGGAGTGCGGTTACGAGCGGATGGCCGAGTTGCAGGAGGAGATCCTGTGGCTGTGCGAGGCCGCACACCTGCCGGTGATCTGGGCGACGCAGGTTCTCGAACAACTCGCCAAGACCGGCCTGCCCTCGCGCGCCGAGATCAGCGACGCGGCGATGAGCGAACGGGCCGAGTGCGTGATGCTAAACAAGGGCCCCTTCCTCGACGAGGCCGTCACCGTGCTGGACAACATCATGCGGCGCATGGCGGACCACTATTACAAGAAGAACGCGTTGCTGCGCCCATTGCGGTCCTGGTCAGCCTCGGCGGCCCAGGGCGTCGACGATGAACCGGGTCGTGAGCTCGGCTCGGCGTCGTGAATACCCTTGCGGGTCAGACAGGATCGGATAGACGACACCCCCGACGATCGCGTCCGCGGCCGACTCGGCCGTGTTGCCGTCGATGCCGTCGGCGAGGATCCGGGCCCGGACGCTCTCGTACAGGGGCTCGCTGAACCCGGCGCGCAGTTTGACGGCGGTGTCCTCGTGTTCCATGCCCGCGACGGTCAGGATGCGCAGCATCGCCGCGCCGCGGGCCGTCGTCAGAGTTCTGGCGAGCTTTCGCACCCAGCCGACCAAGTCGGCGGCCAGGTCGTCGGTGTGATTGACCGATGCGAGCAGCCTGTCGGCATCCTCGAGCATCACGTCGGCAACCAGCGCCGGGCGGCTGGGCCACCAGCGGTAGATGGTCTGCTTGCCCACACCGGCCCGGGCGGCGACGGCCTCGATGCTCAGGCCGTCGAATCCGCGTTCGAGAAGGAGCTCGCGGGTGGCGGTGACGATCGCCGTGCGCGACTTCTCGCTGCGACGCCTCGGCGGGGTCGCCTGGGTGAGATCGCTTGGCATTGGGTGATCCTCGCTGCTGCGGTGGCCCGCTTTACATATCCTGACTGGCCCCGGTAGTCTGCCACAAGACGAGACGGTCCGTCTTGTAAGGGCATTCTAGCCGGAAGGGTAGCAGTCGGTGCGGCCAACTTCAGTCACCACTCGCCCGTCGTCGTGACCCTGGGATTGAGCCCGGAGCAACAGGAGCTCAGCGATGCGGTCGGACAGTTCGCCGGCCGGCATGCCCCCATCGCCGCCACGCGAGACAGTTTCGATGATCTTGCGGCGGGCCGGCGCCCGGAATGGTGGGATGCCCTCGTCGGCAACGGTTTTCACGCCGTGCACGTACCCGAGAACCTGGGCGGGCAGGGCGGCCGGCTGATCGACGCCGCCTGCGTCCTGGAGGCGGCGGGCAAGGCACTACTGCCCGGGCCGCTCCTGCCGACGGTCGCCGCGGGGGCCGTCGCCTTGCTGGCCGATACGACACCGGCCGCCGAGGCACTGGTGCGGGGCCTGGCCGCGGGCGCGATCGCGGCCGTCGTGCTGCCCGACGACGGCGACTTCCGCGTGCGCGCCGAGGGCGGGGGATGGTCGGTCACCGGCGCGTCGGAGGTCACCGCCGGCGTGTGCGCGGCGCAGACGGTCCTGGTCGCCGCCCGTGGGGACGACGAAGGCGTGGTCTGGGTGGTCGTCGACGCTGAAAAGCCGGCGGTGACAGCGGAACCCGTGAACGGGACGGACCTCGTCGCCGACGCCGGGGTGTTGCGGCTCGACGACTACCGCGCGGCGCGCTCCGAGGTGCTCACCGGCATCGATCCCGACCGCGCTCGGTGCGTGACGTTGGGGCTGCTGGCCAGCGCGTTGAGCGGCATCGTGCAGTGGTGCGTGGAAGCGGCCACCGCGCACCTGCGGAGCCGAGAACAGTTCGGCAAGGTGATCGGCACCTTCCAGGCGTTGCAGCACAACGCCGCGATGTTGCTGGTCAGCAGCGAACTGGCCACGGCGGCGGCCTGGGACGCAGTCCGCGCTGCCGACGAACCGATCGACCAGCACCGCATGGCCGCCGCCGGGGCGGCGGTGATGGCGATCGCACCCGTGCCAGATCTGGTGCTCGACGCGCTGACCATGTTCGGGGCCATCGGCTTCACCTGGGAGCACGATCTGCATCTCTACTGGCGTCGCGCGATCAGCCTCGCGGCGTCGATCGGGCCGGCGAATCGCTGGGCCCGGCGCCTCGGTCAGCTGACCTGCACGCAGCAGCGCGACATGTCGGTCGACCTCGGGGATGCGGAAGCGCACTTCCGTTCCTGGGTTGCCGAGACCCTTGACGCCGCAATGCAGTTGGCCAACGACATACCGGCACCGCACGGCGACTACCCGGACCAGGCCTCCGGGCCCCAGCGCACGTTGCTGGCCGATGCCGGGCTGATCGCGCCGCACTGGCCGGCGCCGTGGGGCGTCGATGCGGGTCCCCTCAAGCAGCTCATCATCGACGAAGAGTTCGCCAAGCGACCCGCGCTGGTCCGGCCGTCGCTGAACATCGCCGAGTGGATCCTGCCTTCGGTGCTGGCCGCCGCACCAAAAGACCTGCAGGAAAAGCTGATTCCGCCGACCCAACGCGGCGAGATTCATTGGTGCCAGCTGTTCAGTGAGCCGGGCGCCGGCTCCGACCTCGCGTCGCTGGCCACCCGGGCAACCAAGGTCGACGGCGGCTGGCGGATCAACGGCCACAAGATCTGGACGTCGCTGGCCCAGTACGCCGATCTTGGCGCCCTGCTGGCGCGCACCGACCCGGAAGCCGGCAAGCACCGTGGCATCGGTTACTTCATCCTGGATATGGCCTCGCCCGGCATCGAAGTCCAGCCGATCAAAACGGCCACCGGGCAGGCGCACTTCAACGAGGTGTTCCTCAACGACGTCTTCGTCCCCGACGAGATGTTGCTGGGCGCCCCGAACGACGGCTGGAACCTGGCGATCGCCACCATGGCCGAAGAGCGTTCGGCCATCAGCGGTTACGTCAAGTTCGACCGGGCGGCCGCCCTGCGCCGGCTCGCGGCGGAACCGGGACCGGACCGCGACGACGCGCTGCGGGCGCTCGGTGAACTCGACGCCTACGCCAACGCGATCAAGGCGCTGGGGGTGCGCGAAACCATCCGGTTGCTCGACGGCCAGGCATCCGGCCCGGCGTCGAGCATCGCCAAGGTCGCCATGAACGTGCTGCTGCGCAGGACGTTCGAGGCCACCCTGGGGTTGACCGGGCGCGCGGCGATGGTCGCCGACTCCGACCCGGACATCGTCGAGCGGTACCTGCACCTGCCCGCCGAGCTGATCGGCGGAGGAACCCGGGAGATTCAGCTGAACATCATCGCGCAGATGATCCTCGGACTACCCCGAAAGTAGGACGGCCCATGGGATTACGCGGAGAGGCCGCGATCGTCGGATACGTCGAACTGCCGCCCGAACGGCTCAACAAGGCCACGCCCGCGCCGTTCGCCATCGAGCAATGGGCGCAACTCTCCGCGGCCGCCCTCGCCGATGCCGGGTTGCCCGGTGACGTCGTCGACGGCATCGTGGCGTCGCACCTGGCGGAGTCGGAGATCTTCGTGCCGTCGACCATCGCCGAATACCTCGGCGTCGGGGCGCGATTCGCCGAACACGTGGACCTCGGCGGAGCCAGCGCCGCCGCCATGGTGTGGCGGGCGGCCGCGGCGATCGAGCTGGGCATCTGTGACGCCGTGTTGTGCGCGCTGCCGGCGCGCTACATCACCCCCTCGTCGAAGAAGAAGCCCCGCCCGATGGTGGACGCGATGTTCTTCGGTTCGTCGAGCAACCAATACGGCTCTCCCCAGGCCGAATTCGAGATCCCCTACGGCAACCTCGGCCAGAACGGGCCCTATGGGCAGGTCGCCCAGCGCTACGCGGCCGTGTACGGGTACGACGAGCGGGCGATGGCCAAGATCGTCGTCGATCAGCGGGTCAACGCCAACCACACCGAGGGCGCGATCTGGAAGGACAAGCCGCTCACCGTCGACGACGTCCTGGCCAGCCCGGTGATCGCCGACCCGCTGCACATGCTGGAGATCGTCATGCCCTGCGTCGGGGGCGCCGCGGTCGTCGTCGCCAACGCCGATCTGGCCCGCCGCGCGCGTCACCGACCGGTGTGGATCAAGGGATTCGGCGAGCACGTGCCGTTCAAGACCCCGACGTACGCCAAGGACCTGCTGCACACGCCGATCGCCGAGGCCGCCGACACCGCGTTTGCCATGACGGAGCTGAGCCGCGAGCAGATGGACATGGTGTCGATCTACGACTGCTACACCATCACCGTGCTGCTGTCGCTGGAGGACGCGGGCTTCTGCGAGAAGGGCGAAGGCATGGAGTTCGTCGCCAGCCACGACATGACCTTCCGCGGTGATTTCCCGCTCAACACGGCCGGGGGGCAACTCGGCTTCGGGCAAGCCGGCCTGGCCGGCGGCATGCACCATGTCTGCGACGCCACGCGCCAGATCATGGGCCGCGCGGGTGCGGCCCAGGTCGCCGACTGCCACCGCGCCTTCGTGTCCGGTAACGGGGGCATCCTGTCGGAGCAAACCACGCTGATCCTCGAGGGGGACTGATCGACATGGCCACTCTCGAGCGCCCGATGCCCGTCAAAACCCCCACCAGCGCGCCGTTTTGGGATGCGCTGGCGCAGCATCGCATCGTCATCCAGTACTCGCCCTCGCTGGGCAGTTACGTGTTTTACCCGCGGGTGCGCGCGCCGGGCACGCTGGCCGACGATCTCGAGTGGCGGGAGATCTCCGGCATGGGAACGTTGTACTCCTACACCGTGGCACGCAGGCCGGTCAGTCCGCACTTCGCCGACGCCGTCCCGCAGCTGCTGGCCATCGTCGAATGGGACGAGGGGCCCAGGTTTTCCACCGAGATGGTCAACGTCGACCCCGCCGACCTGCGGGTGGGGATGCGGGTCAGGCCGGTTTTCTTCGACTACCCGGAGCACGACGTCACGATGCTGCGGTATGCGCCCGCCGACTGAGGGCGCCACTGATGAGGGACTATTAGTCTAATCGCTATCTCGGTGAGGAGCGCGGCATGCACAAGGACGACTTGATCCTGATCAGCGTGGACGACCACATCGCCGAGCCCGCCGACATGTTCGACGCGCACGTCCCCGCGAAATACAAGGACCGCGCACCGCGGGTGGTCCTCGAACCCGACGGCGTGCAGCAGTGGTACTACGGCGAGGTCCGCGGGCGCAACATGGGCCTGAACGCCGTGGCGGGCAAGCCGCGGGAGATGTACAACATCGACGCCTCGCGCTACGACGAGATGCGGCCGGGTTGCTTCAACGTGGACGAGCGGGTCCGGGACATGAATGCGGGCGGTCAATTGGCGGGCCTGAATTTCCCGAACTTCACCGGCTTCTCCGGCCAGGTCCTCAACCAGGGTCCCGACCGCGAGGTCAACCTGGTGATGATCAAGGCCTACAACGACTGGCACATCGACGAGTGGTGCGCCGCCTACCCCGGCCGATTCATCCCCTGTGGCATCCTGCCGCTGTTCGACGTGGCCGAGGCGGCCAAGGAGGTCAAGCGGCTCGCGGGCAAGGGTTGTCACGCGGTGACGTTCTCGGAGAACCCAGAGGCGTTGCAGATGCCCAGCATTCACACCAAGTACTGGTACCCGCTGTTCGAGGCGGTCTGCGAGCACAAGACGGTGCTGTGCACGCACGTCGGCTCCGCGTCGCGTTCCCCCCAGGTGTCGACGGACGCCCCGCCCAGCGTGCAGATGACGGCGTCGTCGATGATGAGCATGTTCACGTTCACCGAGTTGATCTGGGCCGAGTTCTGGGCGGACTTCCCGCAGCTGAAGTTCTCCCTCACCGAGGGCGACGTCGGCTGGATTCCGTACTTCCTCTGGCGCGCCGAGCACGTCTTCAACCGCCACTCGGGCTGGACGCTGGCCAAGTTCCCGCCCGGCTACAGCGGGCCGGCCGACGTGTTCAAGCGCCACTTCTACACCTGCTTCATCAGCGACAAGGTCGGCGTGCGCAACATGGACTGGTTCAACGAGGACATGCTGTGCTGGGAGTCCGACTTTCCCCATTCCGACAGCAACTGGCCGTTCGCCCCGGAAGACGTCATCGAGACCATGGGGCATCTCGACGATTCCGTGATCGACAAGATCACGCACGAAAACGCCATGGCCGCCTACTCATTCGATCCGTTCCGGCACATCCCGAAGGAGCACGCTCGCGCCGGTCAGTTGCGGGCCCAGGCCGCCGACGTCGACGTGGTCACGCACGTCGGCCGCCGCGCCAGCCAGCGTGATCGCGACGCCTGGACCCGGATGACGCAGTTCGCCCTGCAGGCGCAGGTCACGGCCGAGGCTCCCGGCATTTCGGGGCGCGCCACCACGCTGGGCAACTGAACGTGACACCCCAGGCACCGTTCGCCGACTGGCGCGTGGTGGAGGTGTCCAACGGCATCGCGGTGTCCTACTGCGGCAAGATGTTCGCCGACGCCGGCGCCGACGTGGTGAAAATCGAATCGCCGCAGGGGGATTCGCTGCGTCGGCGGTCCGCGGGTGGGCCGCCCGGGGCCCTGTTCGGCTATCTGGCCGCCGGGAAGAGGTCGGTCACCAACGGCGACCCGGCGGAGGTCGCGACCCTGCTGGCCGGTGCCGACATCGTGCTGACCGACCTGACCGACGGGTGGACACTCGACGAAATCACGGCCCACACCGGCCCGTCGGCCGTGGTGGTTGCCGCGACCCCATTCGGCACAACCGGTCCGTACGTCGACGACCGCGTCGCGGCGAACGAGTTCATCCTGCAGGCGTTGTGCGGCTCGACCGCCGGGCGCGGCTGGCCGGAGGACGAACCGGTGCAGGCCGGCGGTGAGCTGGGTGAGTGGCTGGCCGGCACGTTCGCGGCCGCGGTCGCCGCCGCGACCGCCCGGCACGCCGCGCGGGGCGGACGCGGGGAGATCGTCGACGTCTCGACCTACGAGGCCATGGTGATCGCGATGGGCGGCCTGTCGGCCATGTCGGCCAGCGTGCTGGGCGCGGATTCGCGGCTGGGGCAGCGCAGTCTGGAGCTGCCGTCGATCGTTCCCACCGCCGACGGCCTGGTCGGCTTCTGCACCATCACCGCCCAGCAGTTTCAGGACTTCCTGGTGCTGATCGACCGCGCCGATCTGCTCGACGACGCCGACCTGGCCTCGTTCGACGGGCGCGTCGCCCGCCGCGACGAGTTCCTCGGCATGGTCACGCAGTGGACCCAGTCCCGCACCACGCAGGAGATCGTCGACCTCGCGGTCGCATTCCGAATCCCGGTGGCCCCCATCGCGACGCCCGAGATGCTGCCCCAGGTCGACCATTTCGTGGAACGCGGCGTGTTCGTCGAATCCGAAGCCGGGATCCTTGCGCCGCGGGTGCCCTACCGCAGCGACGCGATGATCACCAGGCCGCCCGGGCGGCCGCCTCGACTCGGCGCCGACAACGGCCGAATCCACTGGCCGTCAAGGCCCGCGCGGCCCGCGGGTTCCGCCACCGACGCCCTGCCGCTGGCCGATACCCGGATAACCGATTTCACCGCCTTCTGGGCGGGGCCGGTTGCGACGCAACTGCTGGGCGCGCTGGGTGCCGACGTGATCAAAGTCGAGGGCGTCCGCCGCCCCGACGGCATGAGGTTTTCCGCGGGCCGCCCATCCAGCTGGGATCAGTGGTGGGAGTGGGGCCCGGTCTTCTTGTGCAGCAACAACAACAAGCGCGGCGTCAGCGTCGAACTGAGCACCGACGCGGGCCGCGCCCTCGCCCTCGAACTCATCGCCGCCAGTGATCTGGTCGTCGAGAACTTCTCACCGCGGGTGATGACGAACTTCGGCCTGGGCTGGGATGCCGTGCGCGCGGCCAACCCCCGCGCGATCATGGTGCGAATGCCCGCCTTCGGCCTCGACGGTCCGTGGCGCGACCGCGTGGGTTTCGCCCAGACGATGGAACAGGCGACCGGCATGGCGTGGATGACCGGACACGCCGACGGCCCCCCGGTCATCCCTCGCGGGGTCTGCGACCCGATCGCCGGCCTGCACGCGGCCTTCGCCGCCGTGGCCGCGCTGGTTATCCGCGACCGCGACGGCACCGGAATGCACGTCGAATCTACCATGGTCGAAGCGGCGCTGAACGTGGCCGCCGAGATGCTGGTGGAGTACTCGCGCGACGGAATCGAGATGCGCCGCAACGGGAATCGCGGGCCCGGTGCCCGGCCGCAGGGGGTCTATCGCTGCCACGGTGATGACGAGTGGGTCGCGCTTGCCGCGACGGACGACGCCGCGCGCGCGGGCCTGGCCGGGTTGCTGGGCCGGCGGGATCTCCGCCCGAGCGACTGGCACGAGCAACCGGATGAACTCGACAAGCTGATCTCTGACTGGGCGGCCCGGCGCTCGGTGGCCGAGGCCGTCGGCGCGCTGCGCACCGCAGGAGTGGCCGCCGCGCGGGTCACGGCGGCCCCCGAGCTGCTTCGGGACCCGCACCTGCAGGCCCGCGGATTCTGGGAGACCGTAGATCACCCCGTAGCCGGTGAGTTCCTCTGCACCGGAATGCCATTCACGTTCCTCGGCAAACCGCGCCGCTGGATTCGCCGGCCCTCGCCGCTGTATGGCCAGCACACCGCAGAGGTTCTGACCGGCCTGCTGGGGCGCACCGACAACGACCTGTCCGCGCTGCGGGACTCGGGGACCATCAGCACCCGGCCGGCAGGCCTGTGACATGGCGGTGACGCTGTGCGTGCCGCCCCGCCCCGGCGAATTGTGCGCGCCGGTAAGGTTTTTGGTCCGCCGAGACTCGGTGGTGATCGAATTGACCGCCCGGCACCGGATCACCAGCGTCGAGTGGGACGAGCACGAGCGAGCGGTGGCAATGGTCGTCGAGATCACCGACCCGCAGACAGCGCGGCCCGTGGATGTGCGGATCGACATCGTGGAAGCGGCGGCGGACCGGGTCGCGGGGGCCGGGGGTGCTCGGACCACGACGATCGGAACCATCTCCCGCGACGGGCGACGATACGACGTCGTCGGCACGTATCTCGGTGTCGTGGCGGACGAAAACTAAAAGCGAGGATCGAATTGGCAAGCACGAGACGCATGGCGGCGATCGTCGGGGTGCACAACACCCGGCAGGGCCGACGCCTGGACGGCGAGACCTCACGCAGCCTGGCGCTGGCGGCCATCCGCGGTGCGCTCGACGATGCGGGCCTTTGCCTCGAGGACGTGGACGGCATCAGCGCGGGCCCACTGTCCACCGCCCTGATCTACGACCTGCGCCTGGGGCCGGCGTGGCAGGGCCTCGCGTTCGGGGTGGGCATGATCACCGAGGCGGCCGCCGCCATCGAGCACGGCATGGCCGATGTGGTGGTGCTCGTCGCCGCGCAGGCCGGGGAGTACCGCGACCACGAGGCGACGGCGCCGTGGACCCGGCCCGAGAACGAATTCGTGGCGCCGTGGGGCATGTTCACCGCCGCCGAGTTCGCGCTGATCGCGCGCCGCCACATGCACGTTTACGGCACGACGCGCGAACAACTTTCGATGGTGGCCGCGACCATCCGCAACAACGGATCGCGAAACCCCGAAGCCGTGTACTACGGGCGCGGGCCCTTCACGCCCGACGACATCACCGCCTCCCGGCCGATCGCCGACCCGTTTCATCTCCTGGATTGCGCCACCACCTCCGAGGGCGGGTGCGCGCTGGTCGTGGCGAACGTCGAAAAGGCCGAGGGCGCAAGTAAACCTATCTATGTGCTGGGCAGCGGCGCCGACTTCCACGGCCCGTCCTACCAGCACCCGCCGGCGTGGGACCTGGCCGGGCGGCGGGACGGGAACGGCGGGTACGTCAATGGCGTGGTCGGCAGGCGCGCGGCCCAGCGCGCGTTCGCTCACGCCGGCCTGCGGCCCGGCGACGTCGACGTCCTGGAGCTCTACGACCCGTTCTCGTTCGAAATCATCCGCCAACTCGAGGCGTTCGGGTTCTGCGGCGACGGCGAGGGCGGACCGTTCGTCGCCGACGGGCACATCGCCATCGACGGCAGCCACCCCATCACCACCGACGGAGGAACCATGTCGTTCAGTCATGCGGGCTCCAATCCGCAGATGATGCAGCGGGCCGTCCGGGCCGTCCAGCAGCTGCGCGGCCAGGCCGGCGAACTGCAGGTACCCGATGCGCATATCGCGTTGTGCAGCAACGGGGGAGCAGGGGCCTTGTTCACCACGCTGCTGATCCTGGGGGACGAACCGCTGTGACCGCCGATGCCCTGCGCCCACAAACCGGCCCCGTGCCCCACGCCACCAGCCCGCTCAGCGTCCCCTTCTGGCAGGGCTGCCGGTCGGGGGAGTTGCGATATCAACGCTGCGAGGCCTGCGGCCTGGCGAACTTTCCGCCGACCGAGCACTGCCGCGAATGCCTTTCGGCGCAGGTGCGTTGGGAGCGCGGCGGCGGGTTCGGCGAGATCTACAGCTGGACCGTGGTTCGGCGACCGGTGACGGCGGAATTCGAACCGCCCTACGCGCCGGCGATCGTCATCCTGGACGAGGGCTACCAGATGCTGACCAACGTCGTCGGCGTGCCGCCGGAGGAGTTGCGCATCGGCATGCGCGTCCGAGTGCAGTTCCACCCCGTCGGTCCCGGCGTGACGCTGCCATACTTCACCGAATCGCCATGAGCCCACGGCGAACCAGCAACGGCCTGCCGGTAACCGCCTACCCGGTGCTGGGTGTGCTGGCCGCCAACGACGAGCAGCTCACCGATCGCCGCTGGGACAGCGCGGGATCCGGTCAAACGGGTGCGACGGTCGAAGGGCCAGATCCGCCGCCGGGTGACCGAGAGCCCGACTTAGGCGCCACGACCGCGTAGGCGGTCCCGCGCGGTTCGCGCTCCCACAACAGCTCGTCTTCGCCGACGGTTGTTCCTTCGGCGATCAGCTGGCGCTTGAGCACCTTGTGCGTGGCGGTGCTGGGCAGGTCGGTGGCGATGCGGACGTAGCGCGGGCGGCCCTTCGGGGACAGGTCGGCCTGGGCGTCGAGAAACGCTTCGAACGCAGCGGGGTCGAGGGTCTGTCCCTCGTTGAGGACAATCGCGGCCATCACCTGGTCGCCCACTCGCTCGTCCGGAACGGCGTACACCGCGACGCGATTGATGGAGCTGTGCCGCAACAGGATTCGTTCCATGGGGGCCGCGGTGAGGTTCTCGCCGTCGACCCGCATCCAGTCCGCGGTGCGACCGGCCAGGTATATCCAGCCTTCCGCGTCCCGGTAGGCGAGGTCACCGGACCAGTACATGCCGTGGCGCATGCGCTCGGCGTTGGCTTCGGGATCGTTGTAGTAACCGGTGAAGAACCCCGAGCCGGCCGTGTTGACCAACTCGCCCACGGCTTCGTCGGCATTGACCAATGCGCCGTCGGCGTCGAAGCGCGCGACCGCGCACTCGGTGACGGTGTCGCTGTTGTAGATCGCAACCCCGTCGGCACCCTTGCCGATGGAGCCCTTCGGAGTGCCGGGTTCGCGGATCACCATGACGGCGTTCTCCGTGGAGCCGAAGCCGTCCTCGACCTGGACGCCGAAGCGGCGCGCGAACTCCTCGATGTCCTTGTCGTTGGCCTCGTTGCCGAACGCGACCCGCAGGGGATTGTCGGCGTCGTCGTCGCGTTCCGGCGTCGCGAGGATGTAGGCCAGCGGCTTGCCCACGTAGTTCATGTACGTCGCACCGTAGTGGCGGACATCGTCGAGAAAGCTGCTCGCCGAGAACTTCGCCGGCACGATCGCGGCGCCCGAGACCACCGCGGGCGCCCATCCCGCGACGACGGCGTTGGAGTGGAACAGCGGCATCGACACGTAACAGGTGTCCCGCTCGGACAGCGCGAAGCGCTGCGCCAGGTTGAGCCCGGCGAAGGCAGCCATCAGGTGTGATACCTGCACCGCCTTGGGGTTTCCGCTGGTGCCCGACGTGAAGATCATCATGAACGGGTCCATCGCGGTGACCTGCCGGTGCGGGACGAGTTCACCGGCGTCCTTGACGAATTCGGTCCATTCCGGCGTCGAGGTGTCGAGGATGGGTGTCCCGTCGAGGTCGAGGCCGTCGAGCAGGTGGCGGTGTTCGGCGTCGGTCACCAGGAACTGGCAGTGGGCGCGTCGGACGTCGGCCGCGAGCGCCTCGCCGCGCCGCGTGGTGTTCACGCCGCACAGGACATAACCGCCGAGGCCGGCCGCCGCCATCTGGCTGAGCATCTCGGGGTTGTTGCCCAGCAGTGCGCCCACGTGCATGGGCCGGTCCGGGTCGGCGGCCGCTATCAGGGCCGAGGCCCGCGCCGACGCGCCGGCCAGGTACTGACTCCAACTCCACTGCAAACTGCGGTGTTTCACCGCGGTCCGCGGATCGGACAGGCGCTTGCGCAGCAGCGCCTGGATGGTGTCGTCAGTCATCGGTCGGAGTCACCTTTGCTCTGCCTAGCCCTACGAGACGAGACGGTCCGTCTTATCGTAACGGTGGTCTGGCCGGGTCCGAAGCCGGTCCGTCACCGCCTCGCGTTGGGCAACCCGTCATCGCAATTTCTTCCACGATTCCCCATCGAGGCGTGCGTGTACAGCGGACGCGTCGGCGTCGAACGGGCCACCATTGGCTCATGCTGTTCGAGTTGCACAGGTCGCTGCTACTGCTCAGGAATCGGGCGCGACACCTCCTCGCCGAACCCCGCAGTCGCGGTCGGCGTGTCCGCCCCTTCGGCCGCCCGCCGCCCGGCTCACCCGGCGGTGAGGAATGAGGCGCCGGCTTGCCTGCGCCGCTGCCCATACATGGCCTGGTCTGCGCGCTCCAGAACGGCGTCGATGGACCGGCCGTCGCCGGATCGGTGCGCCGCGCACCCGACGGTCAACACGATGGGGATCTCGATCCCGCTCGCGAGGGTGATGCGGGTCCGCTGGATCTCACCGGTGATGCGGTCGGTGAGCGCCGCGAGCCCGCGATCGTCAACGGTGTCGGTGATGATGAGGAATTCGTCGCCGCCCCAGCGGGCAACGAGCCCGTCGTCTTGGACGGCAGCGAGTAACCGGCGGGCGACCTCGACCAGCAATTCGTCGCCGGCCCGGTGGCCGTGCCGGTCGTTGATGGACTTGAATTTCTCGATGTCGCAGAACAACAGGCCATAGCCGTCGTCGGCCGCGTCGAGTTGCTCGAGCCGGCCCCATGCCGCGGAGCGGTTGGCAAGCGACGTGAGTGTGTCGGTGGTGGCCTGGCGAGTAAGCTCGGCCTCTCGCATCCGTTCGGCGGTGACGTCGAGAATTTGAGATACGAAGCAGCGCGGCTGGTTACGCGGCCCTTGCACGAGCACCACGGTGAGGTCGCACCATAAGATTCGTCCGTCGGCGGCGATGAAGCGCTTGTCCATGCGGTAAGTCCGCCGGCGGCCCGCAAGGCACTCGGCGAGCAACGCCAGGTCCGCATCCAGGTCGTCGGGATGCGTGATCTCCTGAAAGGTGAGGCCGGCCAAAGCCTTTCGACCGTACCCGAACATGTTCCTCAGCGCTCGGTTGGTGCGCTGGAACGTGCCGTCCAGGCCGACGACGGCCATGCCGATGGGCGAATGCGTCAACGCCAGCTCGAACCGGCGCTCGCCCAGCACGTCGAAGATGGCCGGGGACTGATCGATCGGTTCGGCGACCGCCGCGCCGTCCGGAAACCCGTGGGTGTGGGACTTGGGTCGGCTCAGGTAGAAACCCTGCGCCCACGGGATGCCGGCCGCCCCCACGGCATCGAGTTCGCCCTGGGTCTCCACCCCCTCGGCGATGACAATCGCGCCGATCTGCGCGGCGAATTCCGCGATGGATTGGGCCAGATGCCGCCGGGCATCGTCGGCGTCGATGTTGCGGGTGATCGAGTGGTCGATCTTGATGAATTCCGGCGCCAGCTCCAGCACGTGCGAGAACGACGAGAAGCCGGCGCCCACGTCGTCGACCGCCACCCGCATGCCGCGCGCCCGGCACGCTTCCAGGACCTCGTCGAGGGCATCGTAGTTTCCGACGGCGTCATGCTCGGTGATCTCCAACACGAGGCGAGACGGGTCGACCGCGGCGAGCAGCTCGGTCCATTCCGTGCGCAGCACCGCCGACGGGGAGATGTTCACTGCGACGAATACATCGTCGGGCAGCTGCGGCACCAGCGACAGCGCACGAGCCACGACCGCGGTCTCCAACTCGATGTCCAAGCCCAGCAGGGCCGCCTCGGCGAAGACGAGATCGGGGCGAAACGGTTCGCACGGGAAGCGCGCGAGCGCTTCGACGCCGAGCGCCTCGCCGGTCGAGACGCTGTGCACCGCTTGGAAGACGATCTCGAAGTCCCGCTCGGCGACCATCCGGCGAATGCCATCGTGCTGATCCGTCGGGATTTTCGCCGGCCCCAACGGCATGTCCATCAAAGTGCCAATGAGCTCGGCCATCTTTCTGATGACCCGGAGATCGACGTCAGCCAGATGCGGCTTCGGCTGCTGGCTGACCGCACCCACGATGCCGGCCGCCGAACCGTCCGGGCCTAGCAACGGAACACCGACGTAGGCGCCCACGCCCCATTCGCGGGTTTTCGGCAGAAGGGAAGCGGTCTTGTCGGCCGATGTGTCCGGGATGACGGCGGGCAGCCGCCCGTCGATGACGCGGACGCTGTACGAATCGGCCAGCGAAACGGTGTCACCGGGCGATAGGCCAAAGGGCCGGGCGTCACCGTCGAATACCTCGAATACCTGCAGGCCGCTGCGAAACGACGCGATCCACGCCGTGTCGAGGCCGAGGCGGCGGCGCAACAAGCCCAGGAGCGTGGTGACCAACTCCACCGAATCTCCCGGCTCGCGGGCCGTGCCGTTTGCGCCCGGCTCCTCGGCGCCCATAGCGAACGATGGTAACCAGGCATGCTGACCGGGGGCCGGGAATCGGGCGGATTTGCCAGCCGATTGGCAGAACGCAAGCCGCACCCCGAGAGGCGTTGCGGGCGGGTCCGGCCGTCAGCCGCCCACCATCATCAGGCCGCCATCGACCGCAAGTAACTGCCCGGTGATGAAACCCGAACCGGGGCCGGCCAGGAAGACCAGCATCGGACCCAGATCCCGTGCGGGGTCCCCCAGCGCGCCGCCCAACGGAATCATCATCTGCATCTGCTGGTCGATGAACGCGCTGGCGTCGGGGCCGAGGAATTCGCGCAGCCGGTCGGCGCCCGCCGTCTGCACCGCCGGGGCCAACGCGTTCACCGTGACGTTGTCGGCCGCCCACGCCTTCGCGGCCGACCGCGTCCACGCCTGTACCGCGCCCTTGGTCGCGGCGTAGACGGCCGAAATCGGGCTACCCATAACAGCTTCCGACGAGCCGAAGTTGATGATCCGGCCGCCCTTGGGATCCTGCTCCTTCATCACCGCGTGGGCGGCCTGGTTGGTCAGGATGGTCGCCTTGACGTTGGTGTCCAACAGGAACGCGATCTCGTCGGGGCCGATGTAGCCGGGGATCCCGGCCTGCCACAATCCCGCGGCGTTGACCAACACGTCGAGCCCACCCAGGCGTTCGGCGGTTGTGCGCACCATCGCCGAGACGGCTTCGGCGTCGCGCACGTCGCACTGCAGCCAGGCGGCCGCGAGGCCGTCCGGCGGCGGCGTGCGGTGATAGGTGGCGGCGACCTCGGCCCCCGCCCCACCGAGGGCCGCGACGGCGGCCGCGCCGATGCCGGTCGCTGCGCCAGTGACCAGGACCCGCCGGCCTTGCAGCGGCTGCGTCGTAGCTGACATGGCCAAGACGCTACCGCCGGGCGGCGGGGTTGGTTACGCGCGCACCGCGATCGTCGACAGCAGGTCGGCGAGCCGGTCCGGCTGGTCGATCATCGAGAAGGTCCTGGCCCCCTCGATGACCTCCAAGCGGGCGTTGGGAATGGTGGCGGCCAGCCGGACGCCGTCCTCCTGCTCGAAGAACACGTCGTCGGCCGACCAGGCGATGAGCGTGGGCTTGTCGAACTCGGGCAGCCTGGCCGCCACGCCCGTGGTGACCTCGGTGCGCATCGACAGCGTGAACTGGCGCAAGTCTTCGGCTATCCGGGGATCGGACAGCCCCGGGCGCACCCACGCCTCGGTGAGGTCGTCGATGTTGCGATGCGCCAGTCCGTCGAACGCGCGCTTGCGCGCCGCCGGTACCCGCATGGCCTGGGAAACAGCCTTGAATGTCGTCTTCGACTTGGCCGCCAGGATCACCGGCTTGAGGATCGGCGGCGGAAAGTGTTCGAACGCATCGCAACTCGTCAACACCAGCGCGCCGAGGCGCTCGGGGTGATGCACGGCCACGAGTTGGGTGACGACTCCGCCGGTGTCGTTGCCGACCAGCACCACGTCTTCGAGGTCGAGCGCGGTCAGCACCTCGGCGACCATGCCGGCAACGCCCGTGATCGTTCGGTCGGCGCCGCGGCGCAACGGTTCCGGATGCGCGCCCAGTGGCCACGTCGGTGCGATGCACCGCAGGCCACGTCCGGCCAGTCGCTCGCTGACCCGGCGCCACAGCTGGGCGCCCATCATGTACCCGTGCACGAAGACCACCGGCCTGCCGTTTTCGGGTCCGGTTGCTTCGTAATGGATGGTTCCGGCACTAATGTCGATCGTCGACATGGAAACTCCTACCTCGGGATATACTTACAAACAGGCTGTCTGTTCGTAAGTTACCAACAGGCTGTATGGAAAGCAAGCGACGGACTCAGGAAGAGCGCTCCGCGGCGACCCGCGACGCGCTGATCGCGGCTGCCCGAAAGCTGTGGGGCCTGCGTGGCTACGCGGACGTGGGTACGCCGGAGATCGCGACCGCCGCCGGGGTGACGCGCGGCGCCATGTACCACCAATTCGCCGACAAGGCAGCGCTTTTCCTGGAGGTGGTCGAAACTGTGGAGCAGGACGTGATGGCGCGGATGGGCACGTTGGTGGCCGAGTCGGGGGCGACGACGCCGGCGGATGCGATTCGCGCCGCGGTCGACGCGTGGCTGGAGGTGTCCGGTGATCCGGAGGTGCGTCAGCTGATGCTGCTCGACGCCCCAAGTGTGCTGGGCTGGGCGGGGTTTCGCGATGTCGCCCAGCGGTACAGCCTGGGGATGACCGAGCAGTTGCTCACCGAGGCCATCAGGGCGGGCCAGTTCCCGAAGCAGCCGGTGCGCCCGCTGGCGCACGTGCTGATCGGCGCCCTCGACGAGGCGGCCATGCTGATCGCCACCGCCGAGGATCCCAAGCGCACCCGCCGGGAAACCCGCCAGGTGTTGCACAGGTTGATCGACGGGATGCTCGCGCTGGCATAGCGGTCATTCGCCGCGAACGGCGGCGACGCCGGCGATGACGCCGCGGATGAGCCGGTCGAGGTGTTCGGCGCTATCGACGGCCGGCTGTCCCGCGACGAATGTCAGCATGATCCCGTTGATCAAGGCCAGGGTGGCGATCGCCTGGTCGGCGACCAGCGCCGGGTCGGGCGCGCTCGCCGCCGGGTGCCATTGGGTGACGACATCGCGGGCCAGGGTGTTCAGGCGCGTCACGGACTCGTCCAGGATGTCGGCCAGTTCCGCGTCCCGGCCGGCGAGCAACGCGAGCTCGTAGCGGGCCTTGGCGCGGGTAAGCCAGGGTTCGGTGTTGACGTACATGACGATGCGGGCCAGCCCCGCGGTGCCGGTGAATTGCGCCGACGGGTCGTCGGCGAGCTCGGCCATCCGGGAGAAGTCGGCCACATCGAGCTCGGCCAACCGGGTTGCCACCGCGTGCAGCAGCGCCTTGCGGGTCCTGAAGTAGAACGAGGCTGTGCCGGCCGGCACGCCGGCGTGGTCGTCGACCCGGGGGTGGCTGACGCCATGGACTCCGTTGCTGCCCAGCAGCTGGATCGCGGCGTCGGCGAGCTGTCGGCGCCGCTCGGGCGCGTTGTGCTTTCTACGTGCAGCGATGCGTCCAGTCTAGAACTGACCGCAGTTGGGTGCGGTCGGTTCGCCGTTGAAGCGCGCGGCGATCCACTGCATGGCCGGCTCGCCGTCGACGAGCATGGGCAGCGCGTGGTTGATGATCAGCTTGTTGAGAAACGGTGGTTCCTCGTTGGTGCGGAATTCCACGTCGGCCCCCTGGGCGCACCAGTCGCGACCGAGTTGGTTGGCCGCGGTCCACGGCACCAGCGGATCGTACCGGTTGCTGTTGATGAGCACCGGCGCGTTGGGTTTGTAGCGCCCGATCCGCTGGTCCTCGAACAGGGTGCTGAACGGTTCTTCGTTGACCAATTGATTGATGTCTTCGGTGAAGTAGGGCTGGATATGGCGAAACATGAAGTCCAGCAAGGTTTGTCCGACGCATTGGCGCGACACCGACTCCAGCATCGCCAGCCCGCGCGGCGTCATCTTGGAGCGAATCGCGTCGGCGGCTTCGGGATAAGCCGCCATCACGCTGTTGAGGGCGTACCCGACGACTCCGACGAGGACGCTGCCGTCGGCGTAGGGGAACAGCTCCTTGAGGTTCGCAGGCGGCGCCCCGGCGTAGGTGCCCACGACGTGAAGATCGGGTGCGTAGGCCGACGCCAGCTCGGCCGCCGATGCGGTCGCGCCGCCGCCCTGCGAGTAGCCCCAAAAGGCCACCGGCCCATGGGGATCCAGCGAGGTGCCGGGCAGCCGCATCGCCGCGCGGGCGGCGTCGAGCACGGCCTGCCCCTCGGCCACGCGGCCCACGTAGGTGTGCATCGTGGTGGTGCCGAGGCCCTCGTAGTCGGTCATCACGATGGCGAAACCGCGCGCGACCATCGTGGCGACGAACAGCTCCTCGTAGTTGAACATGATGTCCCAGCCGCCCGAATAATGGATGCCCTGGTTGAACATCCGCGACGGCGCGCACTGATTGCCTTGGCCCTGCGTGCCGGGCGCGTAGCTGATCAGGGGCCGTGGCCCCTTGCCCGGCCACGCGTTGTAGGGCTCGAAGTAGGTGCCCGTGACGGCGATCGGGTTACCGCGAGTGTCGGTGCTGCGGTACATGATTCGGGTACCGGTGGCCATGATCGCGCCCAGCTGGCCCGACGGTTCCAGCACCAGCCGCGACGGCTCGGTGCGGATCAGGTCGCCCGGCTGGCCCGGCGGCAGCGGGTCGGGCGGCGTGTAGAACTCCGCGTACTGCGGTTCGTCCCCGCCGTCGGCGCGGGCGAGGCCCCCGCCCCCGATCAGGGCTGAGGTGACGATCAGCAGGACGGCGAAAGCTCCCCCAACCCGGCGCATTACGGAACGGTAACAATCGGACGCCGCCGGGGGAAGGGCAATCTCTAAACTTTTAGAGAACGCGTGCCGCTAGCGGTGGTTCTGGGCGAAGAACTGCCAGATCGTGTCGGTGGCGTCCAGGGCCGACGAGGGGGCGGGGATGCCCGCGAGCTTTTCGGCAAGGGGGCTGGGCTCACCGCCCGGCCATTGGTGACCGGCGCCGGCCACCGCGATCAACTCGACGGTGCGCCCGTCCGCGCACCCGGCGGTATGCGTGGTCACGTCGCCCACGGTGGTCGCATTCGGCGGTCCGCACGCGTCGATGGCGCGCCAGGTGGCGTTGACGGACTCCACCGATGGCCCGTCGACGCGGGCAGTCCCGTTGGCCGCGAAGGCTTTTCCGGGGCCGCCGTTGTAGGGGACCCGGTCGTCGGCCGTGCCGTGGATCTGCAGCACCGAGGTCGGGCGGGCGTGGGAACAGTCGGTCAGCAGCGTTCCCGCCACCGGAGCGATCGCCGCGAAAAGGTCGGACTGGCAGCTCAGCCGGAGCGCCATCATCGCGCCATTGGACATGCCCGTGGCGTAGACGCGCGCCCGATCGATGGGCAGCTGTTGTTCGATGGCGGCGACCATGGTCGTGATGAAGCCGACGTCGTCGGCGTCGACGCGCTGCGGTTGTCCGCAGCAGGTGCCGGCGTTCCAGGCGCGGTTGAGGCCGTCGGGGTAGGCGACCAGGAATCCTCCGCGGTCGGCCTCGGCGTCCCAGTGGTAGGCGCGCTCGGCCTGCTCGCCGTTGCCGAAACCGCCGTGCAGCATCACCACCAGTGGGGCCGGATCGGAGACGCCCTGTGGTCGGTACAGGTGAAAGGACCGGATGATACCGCCCGATTCGATGCTCTGGGTCGACTGCCCGACCGGGATCGTCTGCGCGCCGGGCGTTCCCAGTGCGTGCCCGCCGCCGCCCAGGCACCCGCCCAGCAAGGCGGTCAGGACGGCGATGACGCAGAGGCCGGCCCCCCGGGCCCGACGCGATGGCATGCCGCCATCGTGGCAGCCGCCGCCGCTTTTGACAAGTTACTTGTCAATCAACACCCGAATGGCACACTCTTCCCCATGCGACGGCCATTGCATCCCGATTGGCAGCCCACCGTTCCGGCGCTGGTGAATCTGGTGGCCGCATCGGGGGCGCCGGGACTGCGGGCGGCCTTCGCCACCGCGGGACTCGACGGCATCCGCCCGGCGCAAGCGGTTGCCCTGGTGCCGCTGGCGGCCGGGGGACTGCACGCGTCGGACCTGGCCGACCGGCTCGGCGTGACCCGTCAGGCGGTTGCCCAGGCAATCGCCGCCCTGGAGCGGCATGGCTACGTGTCCCGAGCACCCGATCCGGTCGACGCCCGAGCGCGCATCATCGAGCTGACGACGCGCGGCCGGCACGCGCTTCGGGTAATGCGCTCCCATGCAATCGATTTGGAGGAGCGTTGGGCGCGGGTCCTGGGCCGCCAGCGATTGGGCGAGTTGCGCGAAACCCTACAGCTGCTGCTCGTCCATGCCGCCGAAGCGGCGCCCGAGTGACGGCACGGGCAAATCGTTCGTCTTAGCGGGCGTTCAGGGCGTAGGTTCGACCCAAGACAATGAACAGGAGTCCGCCGTGCCCATCTTCATGGTCGAGCGCAACTTCGCCGAGGAGCTGGAACCCAGCCTCGAGGTCGCCGACGGGATCAATCGGATCAACGACCAGGAGGGCGTCCGCTGGATGTACTCGTTCCTGTCGGCGGACAAACGAAAGACCTATTGCCTGTACGAGGCGCCGTCGCCCGAGGCGATCAGAACGGCGGCCGCGCGCGCCGGGCTGCCCGCCGACGTCATCGTCGAGATGCGCGATCGTGTCATGCCCACCGGGGCCACGTCGGACATCTGAGGTCACTAGCCGAGCAGTTCCCGGTCGGCGGCGTACATCGCCGCCTGGGTGCGGTTCGCGGCGCCGATCTTGATCAGGATGTTGCGGACATGGTTGGCGGCGGTGTTGGTGCTGATGTACAGGCGCTCACCGATCGCGCGATTGCTCAACCCCTCGGCGAGCAGCCGCAACACCTCGACCTCCCGCTCGGTCAAGCCGTCCGGGCCCTCGGCGCTCGACGACAGCAGCGCATCGGCCAGGTCGACGACCCGCTGCTGTCCGATCGGCGCGGCGATCGCCCGGGCCTCCCCGGCCAGGCGCCGCGCTTCCTCGGTCCGGCCGCGCGACGCCGCAAACGCCGCGTGGCGGGCCAGCGTCTCGCCGACGTGGACCACCGAGCCCATCCGGCGGTCCATCTCGAGGGCCGCGGCGAAATGTCGCTCGGCCGCGGCGGCGTCGCCATCGAGCGCCGCCATCCGGGCGAGGTACCGGTCGGCGCTGCCGAACAGCGCGACGAACTGGCCGGCGACCAGATTCTTACCGGAGTAGCGAGATACGAACGGGCGCAGCGCATGCAGGGCTTCCCGGTTGCTCAACTCCAACGCCGCCTCGACCATGAAGACCAGCTCCATCGGCCATTGCGCCTCGTTGGTGCGGTCGCCGAGCTTGCGATTGAGCAGATGATTGAGGGCCCGGGTCATGCCGGCCTCGCAGCCGAGCTCGGTGTACAACGCCAGCAGGCCGGGCACCCACCGCCCGGTGAACGTCTCACTGCCGTCGACGAATCCGGCGAATCTCTTCAATTCCGATGTTTCGCGCCGGATCATGAACATCTGGACCCCGTTCGAGCCCTCGGTGTCCTCCGCGTCGAACAAATCGCCTGTGCGCAAGGCGATATCGGCCCACCGCTCGGCACCCGCGAAGTCACCGCGCAGATAAGCGAGCGCTTGCTCGACGCACGCGCCGACGAAGCCGAAGACGGGCTGCCCGCAGGCTTGACCGGCTCGCCGCATGTCCGCGGTCGAGGCGAGCAGGTCGTCGGGCCGGCCGGCCAGATAGCTGACCATGGCGCGAAAGTGTGAGGCCGCCCCCAGCACCTCATAGTCCCGGCGCGCCAGCGCCATCCGGGATACCTCGGCCGAACGCTCCGCCTGCACCTCGCAGAGCTCCGGGGTGAGCCCGTGCCACAGGCTCGTCTTCAGGGTGTGCATCAGCACCGCCGGATCGTTCAAGGCTCGCGCGCGTTCGATCGCCTTGTTGCCGATGTCGCGCGCCCGCGACGCCTCACCGGCGAAGGCCAGCGCCCGCCCGAAGCTGCCGAGCGCCTGGACATAACGGGGGTCCTCGGTATCCAGGCCGCAGGATTCCAGCGCCGACGCCAGCAGGTCCGCGGCCTTCGAATCGGACTGTCCCCGACGCCAATTCGCTTCCTCGTAGCCGACGGCGGCGCCCAGGCGGATCAGCGGGTCATCCATCGCGCTCAGGCGATCGTAGATCGCGCGCGACCGCGCGAAATCACCCGCGCGCACGTGATTGGCGGCCGCGTCGAGATGCAGCCTGGCCCGATCGGCGCGGTTCATCTCGGGCAGCGACGCCGCCCGCTCGAACCACCTCGCCGCGTCCTCGTAGGCGAGGCTCTGTTCGGCCATCCGGGCCGCCTGGTGCGCGTACCGCAGCGCCTGTTCGTGGTAGCCGAGGACGTGGGCCCGCAGGTAATGGTTCGCCAGGCGCGGGACGACCGACGGGTCCGCCCTGCCCTCGAGCGCCTCGGCGGCCCGGGCGTGCATGATCCGCAGCCGTGACGCCGCCATGCCGCCCATCACCGATTCGCGGGTGAGCGCGTGCACGAACGCGAACTCCCCGTCGGAGTCCTGAACCGCGCGGACCAACCCCACGGCTTCGGCCGAATCGACCGCCGCGAGCGTCGCGGGCAGATCGGTGTCACTCGCGGCGATCAACGCGGGCAGATCGAACGTTTCTCCCAACACCGCGGCCTGCTCGATGACGCCCCGCACGCCGGCCCCGAGCCCGGCCAGGCGGCGGGCGATGGCGTCCCCGATCGAAGCGGGGACGGTCTGCTGCGCCCCCAACGTCGCCAGCCTGCCGCGGACCTCCAAGTCGTTGACCAGTTCGGTCAAGAAGAACGGGTTGCCCCCCGTCTTGTCGCGCAATAGCGCGGCGGCCGTGCGCGCGGACGCGGGCGCCAACTGCTGGGTGCGGCGCACGAATTCGGCGATCGCCTCGGTGTCCAGCCCGGCCAGGTCCAGGCGTCGGACCCCGTCGAAGCGGTGCAGTTCGGCCAGCCGCGTGGCGAGCTCGTCGGAACGGTCTGGCGGGGTCGTGCGGAAGGTGGCCACCAACAGCATGCGGACATCGGCGCACGCGATGAGCACGTGTTCGAGCATTGCCAGGGTGGGCAGCTGCGCCCAGTGCAGATCGTCGACGATCAACGCGACGGGGCGGTCGGCGGCCAGGCGGCGCAGGAAGCCGGTCAAGGCGTCGAAGAGCGCCTGCCGGGGCGAGCCGACGTCCATCGCCGCACCGGCGTCGGGCAGATGCCGGTCCACCTGGGCCGACAGCCGGCGCAGTTGCGGCCCGACGTCGGCCAGCAGGGCGGCCATCGAGCCAGGCGGCGCGGCGGTCAGCAGCCGGTCCAGCGCCACCGCGAAGGGCGCGTACGGGACGTCCTCGTCGGCCGTCGAGGCGCCCACGAGCACCGCGACGTCGTGGGCCGCCAGGGTGCCGGCCACCTCGGTGGCCAACCGCGTCTTACCGGCCCCGGGCTCACCGCCGATGAACACCGCCTGGCGGTCACCGCCCTCGACCCGTTCCCACGCCCGCTCGAACGCCGCGAGTTCCGCGTCGCGGCCCACCAGCGGGCCGCGGCGGCGCGCCATCAGTTCCGCTGGGAGCGGGGGCGGCACCCATTGCGCCATGGGATCAACGTAATCGCGCCGTCTTGGCCGGTCGATAGTCAGATGTGACTATCGTTGGCTACCTCGGAAATGCTTCGTTGTGGTCATGACGCAGGGCCTTTTCAATACGTAGCGTCGCGGCAGCAAGTCTGACCGAAGCGAAGAGGAGGTGCGGGACATGAGCCTGACAACCGCAACCGAAGAACTCCGCGGCCAATTCGGCGGCCAGGCGATCCTGCCCGCGGATCCGGGCTACGACGAGGCCCGCGCGCTGCACAACGGCATGATCGACAAACGGCCGGCGGCGATCGTGCGCTGCGCGTCGACCCGCGACGTCGCGGGTGCCCTCGAATTCGCGCGGGCGTCGAACCTGGCGGTCGCGGTGCGCGGCGGGGGCCACAACGGGCCCGGATTCGGTTCTGTCGACGGCGGTCTCGTGATCGACCTGTCGCCGATGAACCGCGTCGACGTGGACCCCGATCGGCGCACCGCCCGCGTCCAGGGCGGAGCGACGTGGGCGCAGGTGGACGCGGCAACCCACGCGCACGGCCTGGCGACGCCGGCCGGCATCATCTCGACCACCGGCGTCGGCGGCCTCACCCTGGGCGGCGGCCACGGCTACCTCACCCGCAAGCACGGCCTCACCATCGACAACCTGCTGGCGGCCGAAGTCGTCCTGGCCGACGGCCGCGTGGTGACCGCGTCCGAGTCGGAGCACCCCGACCTGTTCTGGGCGCTGCGCGGCGGCGGCGGAAACTTCGGTGTCGTCGCCTCGTTCGCCTTCCGGCTGCATCCGGTGCACACGGTGATCTGTGGTCCCACGGCCTGGCCCGCGTCGGCCACCGCCGACATCCTGCGCTGGTATCGGGACTTCCTGCCGGCGCAGGACGAGGACCTCTACGGCTTCTTCGCGGCCATGACCGTCCCGCCGGCGGCGCCGTTCCCCGAGGCCTTCCACCTGCAGAAGGCCTGCGCCGTCATGTGGTGCTACACCGGCGATCCCGCCCGAGCCGACGAGGTGTTCGCACCCGTGCGGCAGATGCAACCGGCCTTCGAGGGCCTGGCCGCCGCCCCGTATCCCGCGCTGAACTCCACCTTCGACACCCTGTATCCCAAAGGGCTGCAATGGTATTGGCGCGGCGACTTCATCCGGACCATCCCCGATGCCGCCGTTGAAGCCCACGCCCACTTCACCGAGGGCCTGCCGACGATGCACTCGACGATGCATCTCTACCCGATCGACGGCGCCGTCCACCGCGTGGGTGAGGCCGAAACCGCTTTCGCTTACCGGGATGTCACCTACTCGCAGGTCATTGCCGGGGTGGACCCCCACCCGGCGAACGCGGGGGCGTTGAAGCGCTGGACGAGGGAGTACTGGGAGGCCATCCATCCGCACTCGGCGGGCGGCGCCTACGTCAACTTCATGATGGACGAGGGCCAGGACCGGGTCCGCGCGACCTACGGTCCGAATTACCAGCGCCTCAGCGAGATCAAGGCGCAATACGATCCGGACAACGTCTTCCACATCAACCAGAACATCCTGCCGGCCGGCTGACGCGCTCGGTCACCGCGCTCGACGGCGCGCGGCGGATTATCGTGACGGGATGGAAGATCCGCTCGTCTACCGCCGTCTTGCGCTGCTCGAGCACCAGGTGCGCCTGCTCTCGGATCGACTCGGGATCGAATGCCCGACGTTCGGCAGCGAGGCCGGCGGTGCCGCGCCGGGTGCGTTCGAGAACGGTGTGCCCACGGAAGTCATCGGCCTCGCCCGCTCCGGGAACAAGATCGCAGCGATCAAGCTGTACCGCGAGCTGACCGGTGCGGGGCTGCGCGAGGCGAAGGAAATCGTCGACTCGCTGTAAGCGTTCTATGGCGCACGAAAGGCGATGTGCATCCGTTGCTTGAAGGCGTGATCGAACCGCCGGTAGGTACTGCGCAGCGTGCGGCCCGGCCAGCGCCTGCCGATCAACTCCGCGGGCAGCAGCGGGTCGAGCTGGAGATGCCGGACGACGGCGACCGATAGCGCGAACTCGGAAGTGAACCTTCGGGTCGAATCGTCGCCCCGCCCGGCCTCGAGCGCGGCGTTCATGGCATCGATGAGCGACGCGGCGTCGTCGGCCCATTCATCCAGCGAAAAAAGTGTTCGCACCTTGTCGGCGGCGATGTCGGTGGCGGCTCCGTGAAAGTGGGTACACTGCTGGTCAACTACCGCCTTCAGGGTTGGAAACCGTTGCGGATCCAGGTTATCCGGCCGGACCCACACGCCCTCCCGAAGCTCGGCGAGGTGCAGCGCCGTCGCCGCCTTCCTCAGTTCGAGGCGATCGGTGGCCGACCTGCGCTCGAGCGCGACGATCGCCAGTTCCCAGGTTCCGTCCCAGGCGGCCGCGTCGTCGATTCGGGCCGCCTCGTCGACCCGCTGACGGCGCTCCGAAAGCCTGCCCGCGAGCGCGTAACTGCCGTCGTCGGCGGTCAGTTCGCCGTTGGACACCATGCGCCACAGGCAGGTGCGCGTCGCGCCCGGGCTGATCCCGAACAGCGAACCCACCGCGACCAGTTCCGACACCGTGAGGCGTCCACCGTCCGACCCGAGCAGCGCCGAGGCCAGCACCGAGCGCGCGCTAAGCGGCCGGCCGTCGATCAGGTCGCTCGCTCGGGATCGCGATGCGGCGGGCACGGCTGAAACCGTATCACCATTTCATTGACGCGTGACATCAATAGTGTGATACTGCTCGAATGAGTTCGCCGACCAAGTCGGTGCTCGCCGACGATGCGGAGATCGTGCGGCGCGTCCTCGCCCATGTCGACGCCGGTACCACCGACGAGGGTGATGCCTGGCGCGAGCCGGTCGAAAATTACTTGAACCCAAGCCGATTCGCCCAGGAGCTGCGGCTGCTGCGCGCGATGCCGAGCGTCTTCGTGCCCTCGGCGACGATCCCCAACCCGGGCGACCACGTCGAGCGCATCGCCTTCGGTGTGCCGCTGTTCGCCGTGCGGGGCCGTGACGGACAGGCGCGGGTGTTCCGCAACGCATGCCGGCATCGCGGCTTCGCGCTCGTCGAGGGGGCCGGCTGCTCGCACGCCTTGGTGTGTCGCTACCACGGCTGGACCTATCGCCTGGACGGAGCGCTCTCGCACGTGCCCCACGCCGAGGCGTTCCCGGGCCTGGACGCTTCGACCCGCGGCCTGGTCGAGGTTCCCAGCCGCGAGGTCGACGGGCTCGTCGTGATCGGCGCGCTCGACTTAGCCACGGGCACAGCTGATTTGCTGGACGAGGCGCTGGCCGCGTTGTCCGACGGGACCGCCTGGCGGGACAAGCTGCTGCCGGCGAGCCGGCTGGTGTACGTGGAGTCCACCCCGAAGGCAATGAACTGGAAGGTGCTGGTCGAACAGTTCCTGGAGGGCTACCACATCCGGTCGACGCACAAGGAAACCTTCTTCCCGGTGCAATACGACGACCTCAACGTGGTTGAGAAGTTCGGCCCGAACAGTCGAATCACGTTCCCGTACCGCAACATCGAGCGGCTGCGTGAGCGACCGGAGAGCAGCTGGACGACGGACGCCCGGGTGACGTACTTGTACCAGCTGTTCCCCAATGTCATGGTGGCGACCTTTCCCGACCTGGTGCTCGTGATCGTGGTCGACCCGCTCGACATCGACCACAGCACGCTCGTCGTCTACACGATGGTCAAACCCGAGTTCGATTCGGCCCATGCCCCGAGCAACCCGGCGGGTGCCGGTAGCTTCATCGCCCTGGGCGCGGTGGAAGACAACGAGATGTCGGAGGGCGTGCAGCGCGGATTGCGCTCGGGTGCAAACGAATTCGTGGAGTTCGGTCGGCACGAGAGCGCCGCAGGGCACTTCCACGCCACCCTTGACGGGCGCCTCGCCGCGATCGCCGGCCGCTAGGGCGTTTTGAGGAAGACGTCGTTGAGCGTGACCGTGCGCAGGTTTCGGTCCCGGATGAAGTCGACGAGCTGCGGGTAGACGTGCGTCACGGGCAGGTGATTGAGGTGCCCGATGACGATGGCCTGCGGGGTGAAGTACTGATCGGCCATCTGCACGATGTAGTCCTCGGTGATCAGCGTCGAATCCGACAACGACCCCGACCACAACGTCGGCACCGTGTAGCCGAGGTCGGCCGCGACGGCGTCGACGACGGCGTTGCGCTTCGCGTACGGCGGCCGCCAGTACGGCTTCGCGCCGATCCCGTACGTCTTCTTGAGGAACTCGTCGTTGCGGGTGAGCTGCTGGGCCACCTGCTCCTTGGTCAGCGTCGTCAGGTCAGGGTGCGACCAGGTGTGGTTGCCTAGTTGGATCTGCCCGCTGTCGACCAGCGGCCGCAGCATTTCCTTGTTCTCGGTCCACGAGTCGTAGGTGCCGTTGACGAAGTACGTCAGGCGCACCCCGGTGTCCTTGGCGAACTGGGTGTAGGCGCGCACCACCTCGCTGTTGACGCCGTCGTCGACGGTCAGCGCGAGCAGGTCACCTTCGCCGGGGATCTTCATCAGCGCGCCACCGCCGGGCCCGTCTACTGGGCGCCGCGGGGGGCGGGCCGCGGCGGTAACAACTACGCCGGGGCAGGGGTGCTGGTG